>JAFGVM010000009.1 GCA_016937995.1 Candidatus Delongbacteria bacterium | reverse complement strand
ACGATCCATCATCACGGGGAAACCTGCTATACTGCTATAAATTTGAAAACTATCAGGGGTAAAAAATATGGATCGTCTTGATTTTTTTGTTTCTTTTTGTATCAAGACAAAAAGATAGAATCATGTACTCTCCTAAATATAAAAAACGCCTGGATTCCCGGATCTTCAGTCCGAGAATGACACTATAAAAAAGGGTGCCTGAACACCCTCATAAAACTCATACCTTATAATTCATACCTCATACCTAACCGGTCGCAGATCTGCGACCCCTACAGTATGTGGCTTTTTTATACCTTCAACGCAATATCAACATCCTCAACCTGATTCCTCTCAAGGATCGGATCAACGATCTCCTTAACAAACTCCACAACCTGCTGAGGCGCTCTGCCTATATAAAGCTTCGGATCAGTCATTTCCTTCAACTCATCCATAGAAAGATTGAAAGAACTATCCTTAGCGATAAGATCCAACAGATTATTCTCAAGACCTTCAACTTTCACATTCCTACCTGCTATCATTGAAAGTTCCCTGATCTTCTCATGAAGCTCCTGCCTGTCCCCTCCCTTCTTCACAGCATTCATAATGATATTCTCTGTTGCCATAAAAGGAATTTCAGACTGTAATCTCTTCTCGATCTGCTTAGGATAAACGACCATACCGTCAAAAATGTTATTTAAGATAATTAATATCGCATCTATCGCTAAAAATGCTTCCGGAACTGAAAGTCTTTTATTTGCACTGTCGTCAAGAGTTCTTTCAAACCACTGTGTAGCAGCTGTCATAGCCACTGAATTTGTAAGTGACATAACGAACTTTGAAAGTGACGCAACTCTTTCAGATCTCATTGGATTTCTTTTGTAAGCCATTGCGGATGAACCTATCTGACTTTTCTCGAAAGGTTCTTCAATTTCCTTTAAATTCTGAAGTAATCTTATATCATTTGTAGTTTTATGAGCTGACTGAGCTATTGCTGAAAGCAGTGATAATACTTTATAATCAACTTTTCTGGTATAGGTCTGGCCTGTTACGATGTTTTTCTTATCAAAACCCATTTTCCCTGTTACAAGTTCATCTAATTTCTTTACTTTTTCTTCATCGTTCTCAAAAAGCTCCATGAAAGATGCCTGAGTTCCAGTAGTTCCTTTTACGCCTCTGAATCTTAAAGATTCCAGATTATGCTCAAGTTCTTCAAAATCTAAAATAAATTCATTCAACCATAGCGATGCTCTTTTACCTACAGTTGTTATCTGCGCCGCCTGATAATGTGTAAATCCAAGAGTAGGTCTGTCCTTTTCAGCTAAAGCGAAGTCTTTAATTCTCTTTATCAGTAGAACAAGCTTCTTTTTTACTTCTATAATTCCTTCTTTTAGCTGAATAAGATCTGTATTATCACCTACAAACGCAGAAGTTGCTCCCAGATGAATGATCGGCTTTGCTTCAGGACACTGTAATCCGTAAGCAAATACATGACTCATAACATCATGACGGACTACCTTTTCTCTGGCAATAGCATCTTCATAATTAATAGTATCTTCATATTGTTTAAGTTCGTCTATCTGTTCATCAGTGATATTCAATCCAAGCTCTTTCTCTGACTCAGCTAAAGCTATCCACAGCTTTCTCCAGGTCTTGAATTTATTCTCCGGAGAGAAAATGTAACTCATTTCTTTTGATGAATATCTTTCGATAAGTGGGTTTTGATAAATTGTGTGATCTTTCATTTTAACCTACTGTATAATGTATTAATTTATTTAGTTAACTCTTCAACATCTGCTTTATCTTGAAGTCTGTCTGTGGATAGTTTATTCTTTATCAGCTCCTCTTTTCCGATAAAATATACCTCAACAGTATCATATTTTCCACGAACCTTGTTTTGCACTGCTTCATCAAAACTAACTCCGTCGATGCTATTTAGAAAATCAACCCTTACCGGTTCAACCCCAAAAGTTACTATATTTCCTTTTGTTTGAAACATATTCTCATTTATATCATCTTCCGTAAATCCGAACTCTTTTAGGGCTGCCAGTAAATCTATAATATTTTCTTTTGAATCTTTAAAAAAAATATCAATATCCTTTGTAAATCTTGGATAACCATAAAAAGCAACTGCATAACCACCAACGATTACATAATCTACTTTATTTTTTTCTAGTAACCTTAACAACTCTCTGAAGTCTTGCTGGATATTCATATAATATTTTTCCTGCTTCTAATCTTAATAATTCAACAATATCTAATCTTTCTTCTGGTGTTAGGTTCCTCCAGTACTGCCTGTCATTATCTCTCTGCTCTTTATGAGTAGTAATTAATATCTCTGTCTTCATTATTATTCCAATATTACTTGAACACAAATTTACCAAATTTTTACATAAAATGAAACAAAATACTTGACATCAAATTAAAATCTCTGTATCTTCACTTTATAAAACAAAGTACTTTATTTCAATCGAAAGGAGCAACAAATGAAAAACAAATTGATCGTAATGATCATCTTACTGACCTTACTGATATCTTGCACAAAGGAAAAACCATTCACTGAAACAGAAGTGGACGGAGTAAAGATCATTGAAAACTCAAAAGCTGGAATTAACAAGGATCTATCATTCAAGATCGATCATATAATGACTATTGAAAACAATGAAGAAGATACCACATTTGTACTGAATTTCCCTCAGCACAGAGCAGACCTGAACTCTGACCTTGATAAAGATGGAAATCTTTATGTCGTTGATAATGTAAAGTCATTTATACTGAAGTTTGATAAAACCGGAAAATTTGTACAAAAATGGGGTGCAAAAGGTCAGGGACCCGGTGAATTTCCATTTAATCCTATAGATATCAATGTAGTCGACTCTGAAAATAAGGTATATGTCTTTGACGGTTCAGGCAGATTATCAATTTTTGATAAAGATGGTAATTTTGACAAGTTCTACAATATCTTAAGCAGGGGTGTCAGAGCAAAGAATCTGTATATGACGAACTATGGGCCTTTGTTCGTTTGTGAAGCTTTTGAAGGTCAATGGGGATCCAGCGAGTTCAAAATGGGTGTTTGCTTATACAACAGTTCTCCTGAATTTGAAGTGAAAGATAAGATATATGGAGAGCTTAAACCTTTTGATATGAAAAATGTTGATGCCGATGATCAGGGTGTTCTGACAGCGATCTCGGGGAAATATATTTATGTAGCTGACGGTTCTAAAAATAACTATATCATTTACCAATATGATTACGAAGGAAAAAAGATCAGAGAGATAAGAAAAAAGTATGCTCCGCTAAGAAGATCCAAAGAAGATATTGAAGAAATAAATGAAGCTTTGAAGAAAGTATCTCAGAGCATGGGTGGAATGATAGAATTTAAAGATGTTTCTCCTCTAAGATCTGTAATGACCCAGATGTTCGTTGACAGTAAGGATAATCTTTGGGTCGGTGTTAACGAAAGTATGTTCAATGAGGAAGGTCAGGACTTTGATATTTTCAATAAAGAAGGTCATTTCCTAAAGACTGTGACAGTTCCTGAATTTGGAGGATACAAGCTCAGAAGCAAAGATAAGTATGTGATTGCAGGTACTCCGATACAGCAGAATTACAGCGAAGGTGGAAAAGCAGATGTAACGATAAAAGTATTTGAATTATCAGTGCATTAACTTATCCCAACGGGATATAACTCCGATAACCACAGGTTTCAACCTGTGGACTAACCCCTGGATACCCGGGTCAAGCCCGAGTATGACAGATGTGAGGGTGCAATAGCTTGAACCCACAACCGCAAAGACGTTCTCCCAGAACGTCTCGTACAAGAGGGAGATGAAAATGGAAGATAAAAACAAAGCAGAACTCGAACTCGAGTTTATCAAAAATATAATCAGTGACAGTAGAAGAAAAGTAAATGACAGCGGACTTTCAGGAGTTATTTGGGGAAGTCTTGTTGTGATCGGTATAATGGTAAATTACTTCAGCGGTATTTATCATAACTGGGATTATGCACTATACATATGGGGTATACTTTTAGCCGCAGGATGGACTTATACTTTTCTTAAAACAAGAAATGTAAAAAAGAATAATAGGCCTGAAACTTTCGCGCTTAAGATCCAGAATGCAGTTTGGAGAGCATCTGGGATTATTATGACTATCATAGCTTTAGTCTGCAGTATTCAGTTCAAAAGAGAAGTTTCTGACCTGGTACCATATTCATATATAATAAATTCAATGGCGATCGCACCGATTATCTCTCTGATACTCGGAGCTGCGTATTATGTTACAGGTTATATCAATGAATGCAAATTTACCTCCAGATTAGCTTACGGATGGTGGACAGGTGGAATAATCCTTTTCTATATGAAAAGCTATAATACATTCCTGGTTTTTGCCTTAATGACGATTTTATTCCAGATACTTCCCGGAATCAGATTCTACAGAAGATCAAAGGAGTCGTAATATGACCGACTCGGAATTTGATTATAAACAGCTTGATGATATTATCCATTCAAGGATAAGACTTGCTATCATGTCAGTTCTGCTCAGTGTGGATGAAGCTGATTTTAATTTCCTGAAGGATAATCTCAAAGCGACCGACGGGAATCTTAGTGTTCATCTGAAAAAGATCGAGGATGCCGGTTATCTGTCAGCAGAAAAGACATTTCTTGACAGGAAACCGAATACTAAATACAAGCTTACCGATAAAGGCAAAGAAGCTTTCGAGAAATATGTGGAAAGACTTGAGAAAATGCTGGGGCGGTAAAGTTAGAAATCAGAGGTTATAACTTATCCTACGGGATATAACCCTCATAACCACATGTTTAACCTGTGGGACCACCTACTCTTCTCACTTCTTAAAAATAAAATAGACCGCCAGAATAAGAAAAATAAACCCTATAAGATGATTAATTCTTAAAGTCTCATCTTTGAAAGCTATCAGTGTAAATACTGAAAAAACGATCAGCGTAATGACTTCCTGTATTACCTTTAGCTGAACCAGGGAAAAAGGTCCGCCGTTACTTGAAAATCCTATCCTGTTTGCGGGTACCTGAAAAGCGTATTCGAATAAAGCTATTCCCCAGCTTAAAAGAACGATCGAGACCAGACTGAGTTTACTGAACCATTTCCATTCAGCAAATTTTAAATGTCCGTACCACGCCAAAGTCATAAAAGAATTTGACAGTATAAGCAGACCGATCGTAGATAAAGCTTTCATATTTCAATCCATATTTTGTTATAATTGCAGTAAATATAATCGTTTTAAAATAAAAAGGAGACGAAAAGAAATCGTCCCCTACATTGCTATTTGAACCACCTGGATCACCGGTGTATTTTCCGGTAATGACAGATCCTTAAAACTTTTCGAATACGCTCTTTATAATTGCAAGAGCTTTTACAACTTCATCTTTAGTAATAACCAACGGTGGTGCAAATCTGATGATATTACCATGAGTCTGTTTTGCAAGTAAACCAGCATCTCTAAGGGCAATACAGACATCCCATGCCTCAAATCCGTCTTCAAATACAACAGCATTTAAAAGACCTTTTCCTCTGACCTGAACTATCTTATCACAGTTGATCTTCTTAAGTTCAGCTCTGAAGAACTCACCAAGATCCTGAACACTCTTCTTCAGGTCTTCATCTTCAAGTACTTCAAGAGCAGCAATACCTACTGCAGCAGCTATAGGATATCCCCCGAAAGTAGATCCGTGTGTACCCGGTGTAAATACATGCATGAATTTTTTATCTGCGACAACAGCTGATACAGGAATAACTCCTCCACCTAGTGCTTTGCCAAGTGTCATTACGTCAGGTCTTACATTCTCATGATTTACAGCAAATCTTTCACCGGTCCTCAAGAAACCTGTCTGAACTTCATCAGCTATGAAAAGAACATTATTCTTAGTACAAATCTCTCTTACCTCTTTCAAATATCCTGCATCAGGTACATAAACACCTGCTTCACCCTGAATAGGTTCTAAAAGAACAGCACAAGTGTTAGGAGTTATCGCATCTTCGATAGCCTGGGCATCGTTATACTTAACTATCTTAAATCCCGGTGTATATGGACCGTAATTTATCCTTGCATCAGGATCAGTTGAGAAAGAAATAATTGTTGTAGTTCTACCGTGAAAGTTCTCTTCTGCAACAATAATTTCCTGCATTCCGTTCTCGATACCTTTTTCCTCTGCGCCCCATCTTCTTGCAAGTTTAATAGCAGTTTCAACTGCTTCAGCACCGGTATTCATTGGCAATGCCATTTCATAACCTGTGAATTCACAAAGTTTTTTCAGGAATTTTCCCATAACATCATTATGGAATGCTCTTGAGGTTAATGTACATTTTCCAGCCTGTTCGATCAATGCATTGATGATCTTTGGATTTCTGTGTCCCTGGTTTACAGCTGAATAAGCAGAAAGAAAATCGTAATAAATTTTTCCTTCAGGATCTTTTACCATTACACCTTCCGCTTCTGATATTACAACTGGGAGAGGATGATAATTGTGTGCACCATACTTGTTGTCCAGTTCCATTATCTCTTTTGAGCTAAGCATATTGCCCCCTTTTATATTAATTTTTTCCTTGTATCATAAGGTCGTTAGAAGATAATATTTTAAACTTTAAAAGCAAATAAAATCTAATATTTACATATATTTTTTTTATCGGGATCTAACTTTACAAACTGCAGAAAATAAGATCGAAGCATGAACTGATAAAATATTCATCCAGAAAACTGAAAAATTATACACCTCAGCATCACTATGCTTGATTAGTTCCATCGTTCTATGAGAAACATCAATGTCATCAACACCTGCCAGAATAACTTTTCGAAGATTCTTATCTTCAATCAGATAAGCCTGACTCATATCAGGGAATCTTGTACCGATCTCCTCAGAATTCCTACCCATCAAAGGATTATCAGAAGTAAAATTTATATGATCTTTTATCTCCACCAGCTCATCTGAAATATTAATAGAATAACACTCATCAAAAGTACGAATTTTCTCTGTCCCTGAAATTTTCAATATTCTTATCAATTTTTTAAAAAATCCTTTAAGATCGTTATCAATCTTAATGTGATCCCAATGAATAAAAAGTTCCTTTGTTACTCCGTTAAAAAATAAGTTATGATTCACACAACTATCCAGCTGAAAATCAACTGCAGCCAGATCAGAAGTTCTATCGATCCAGCCTGTTGAAATAATATTAATTGTTACAGGAGTAATTTTGATCGTATCGGTCAACTTTTTTGATAATGTTCTGATCTCTGAAATATCTTGCATAAAATTAATTTTTCTTTGATGTAGGTTTAGAAGTTATCTTCACAGAATCATCCTCAGGGACAAATTCTCTCTGGAATACTTTCAATGTATCAAGTTGATCTCTTAACAGTGTCTGATATCTTCTTATGAACGATTGTTTTATCTTATTTAATTTATCTATATCATTTTTCAGTTCTTTTGTTTGGGTATAAGCATCTTTCAGAACATTCTGTGCGTTTAATTTTGCTTCACTTTTAGCTATATCACACTCTTTAGCAGTTTCTCTTTTTAATCTGTCAATATCCTTTTTAGCATTGATCTGATCATGTTTAAATTCTTCCTTTTCTTTTTCATATTTTTTAAAATCAGCTTCATACTCTTTTATCTTGGCTTCCAACTGGATATTACTTAATCTGAGAGAGTCATATTCATCAGCGATCCATTCTAGGAATGCCTGAACCTCTATCTTATCATAACCGTTAAAAGTTTTACCAAATTGTTTTGAAGTTATTTTTTCTCTTTTTAAAGCCATTTTATTATCCTTTGAGTGAAAATGATAAAGATCTATTGAAAATAAATTAAAAAGTTATCTATTGATCTGGCAATTAACATTTTTAAAATAATTATCGTAGCTAATATTACCCATACGGTATATTTTTTGACGTTATCCGGCATGTATTGCTTCACCATTACGATAGGTTTGTATGTTAATGAATTGATAAAATAAGTCAAGCCTGAATATTGGCCGTTCACATGATCATTTACTATTTTTACGATAAAAATAATAAGGAAAAAAGAAAGTATCGAAGATAATAGTGACAACACCGTTGCTATTGTTAAATACAGCACCCCTCTAAAATTACCCTGAACTGCAAGGGTCACAGCTGGTATAAAGAAGGTCATGATCATATTTAGAATTATTAGTGCAACAAAAGGTGACCAGTCCACGGCCGATCTTGGTAACCTTTTCCTGATCGGTGCCAGTATTTTCTCTGTGTAAAAATATATATTATCATATAACGGACCGTGGTTCATACCAAAGAACGGCATAATTATTCTTGCAAATATTAAGATCAGCAAAAGCGTATAAAAAAATTCGAATATCATACTTTTCTCTTTCCAAAGATGTCTGTTCCTACTCTAACAATATCCGCTCCTTCTTCTATTGCAACTTCAAGATCATTGCTCATACCCATGGAAAGATGGATCATTTCACAATTTGAAGGTAATTTCAAACTTTTTGTTCTGTCAAACAATCCTTTCATAAATTTGAATTCATCCCTGGAATCCTCAGGATCTACATTATACATACCTATTGACATTAATCCGGTTACTTTTATATTATCAAGTCCTTTAAGCGAAAATATGAAATCTGTCAGCTCTTCAGGTAATAACCCTGATTTACTTTCTTCTCTGCTCGAATTTATTTGAATAAGCACTTCAAGTACTTTATCAAGTTTTTTACTGTATTCATTCAATTTTTTCGCTAATTTTAAAGAATCAAGACAATGGAACAGATCAACATGCTCTACCACATGTTTAGCTTTATTTGATTGTAAGTGACCTATCATATGCCATTTTACTTCATCAAATTTCGACTCAATAAAAAGCTCACTTTTCAAGACCAGATCCCTTATCTTATTTTCTCCGAAAACGAACTGGCCGGATTCATAAGCATATAGATTTTCTTTTACAGGAAAAGTTTTTGATACAGCCACCAGAGTAATATCCGAAACATTCCTTCCTATTTTCTTACAGGCTTTACTTATCCTTTTCCGTACAGTTTTAATATTTTCTTCAAGCATTATCGTCAACTCAGTTTATTTATATAAAATTCACGATCTTCATCTTTTTCCTAATTTGGACTTATGAGGATGAAATCTCAGAAATACTTCTTTACCTGTTTCAGCGGATTCATACATTGCATTTATAAGTTCAAGAGATTTTCTACCTTCAAAACCATCAACCAGTGCTTGCTTATTATTTTCAATACAATCAATTACATGTTCTAAATATCTCTGATGCCCGAATCCATATACATTAGGCGGCATCTCACCATATTTTTCGATGATAGAGTTACTCTCTGTTTCTGATAATCCCTTAAAATTCCACGTTTCCATTTTATTTACAGCAAAACCACCTATAACAACAGAACCATTCTCTCCCAATATACTTAAAGAACCCTCAAGATCCTTCGGTCTTGTGGCCGTTGTAGCTTCAACTATCCCCATTGAACCATTCTCAAAACTTATAATTGCCGCCGCAGTATCATCAACCTCAATATCAGCAAGATATGTATTTGTTTTTGCCATGACAGAAACCGGCTCTCCTAGCATCCACTCAAGCAGATCTATATGATGTGAAGCCTGATTGGTTATGACTCCTCCATCCAGTTCCCATGTACCTCTCCAGTGATCTCTGTCATAATACTCCTGTGGTCTGCACCATCGTACTCTGACACTACCCATCACTAATTTACCGAAACTACCTGATTCAACAGCTTCACGAAGTTTCTGAACGGGTAAATTATATCTGTTTTGTTTAACAACGAATAAACGAACTGAATTCGCATCACAGACCTTTATCATCTCGTCGGCATCCTCGAGTTTGAGGGCCATCGGTTTTTCCACTACTATATGCTTCTTGTACTTCTTTACTATATCAATAGTGTGCTCAGCATGCATTCCGCTAGGTGTTAAGATATTTACGATATCAATATCTTCATTTTGAAGCATTTCATCATAAGTTCGGTAGTAATTTATATTTCCTGTTTTATCAGCAACTAATTTAGCTTTTGAAATATCAATATCACAAACAGCAGCCAAAGACGCATTTTCTATTTCGTTAATTGCATCTATATGCTTACCAGATATCCTGCCGCATCCGACCAATGCAAATTTGTAATTATTCATTATGTCCCTCAATACATCATTTGTAAAAATATATATAAAATATCTAGAAAAATAAAGGATCAAATTAAGTTTGATTTCAGTATACATATACGGATAGTGAGAATTAACATTAAGTTATAATTTAATACTTTTTGTGTTGTAATATCCAACTTTTAGTTTTATTTTGTACTGTGATATTAAAGAATATCGTATTCTACTGTATTGCTCAAACGGAAAATATTATGATAGTTTATTTTATTTATGCGACACTCTTTGGTTGGATGATAATGATATTGGTCAATTACCACTCTCATAAAAAGTACATTTCTACACATAAAGAAAAATTCTATGATGTGCTGGACAGATACCATGAAGAACCTGATAGTATTAAAGCACTCGATAAAATGGCTTTCTCGTTTACTCCTGAACTGGTTGAAAAAAGAGAATTTGCCAAATACTTAAACTTAGGCAGATTTAAATATATACTTCTCGACACATCACAGATCTTATTATCCTTCCTTATAATATTTCTTATATCTTTTTTTCTGGAATTTTTACCTTTTTCAACAGCTGAAAATACATCCATTGATTTTACTCAGGTATTCGTTCTAATTTTACTCGGATATGTAATATGTATTCTGGATGCTTATTCAAAGACTCTGAAGTATGAAAAAATCATTAAGCAGTGGTACAATAACGAGAGATGATCAAATCAAAAAACATCACTTATTTTTAAAGTATTCCACAATTACATTTTTTATCTCTTTTATCTGCCAGATCGGAGTTGATGCGCTTCCTGAAATTCCGACCACATCATTTTCTCTGAACCAGCTGTAATCTATTTCGTTCCTGTTCTCAATAAGATAAGAACGTACGTTATACTGACTCAATTTTTCAAACATTACCTTGGTATTGGAACTGTTTTTACCGCCAATAAAAATTATGACAGAATATTCTTTTGCAAATTGAATTAACTCTTCCTCACGTTTCTCCACAAACGGACAAATGGTCATAGCTATTTCCAGATCTTTAATCTTTTCAGAGATCATATTAATAAACCGTTCGAACAGGCTGGTTGCTACTGTAGTCTGTGCAATGATCAGGGATCTTTTCTTAAGATCGATCCTGTTGATATCTGACTCCTTCATAACACAAATACCTTCATAATTACAAAAACCGAGCAGTCCCTGAACTTCCGGATGATTTTCTTTTCCCACTATAATTATCTGATAATCCTTATTGAAATATTCTTCAATTATATTCTGTGATTTAGAAACTTTGGGACATGTTGCATCAATAACCTCATTATCATTCTGAACCGCATTCTCCAATATTTTTTTTGCTACGCCATGTGTTCTGACGAAAATTATACCTTCTTTAATTTTCTGCACATCCTCTTCTACCTTCAATCCGCAATCCATAAGTCTTTCCATTTCAAGTCTGTTATGAAGAAGTTCACCGTTAACATAAATATTATCAGTACCGACTGAATTCATCTTATCCTCGATCATTCTTATGGCTCTGCTTACTCCCCCGCAAACACCTGATTTTTCATCTATTACAACTTTAATTTTCATTTTTACCGTTTCTCATTTTTTCATTTTTTATCTTATTGACAATAAATTCCACCTGCTCACTGATCGTAAGTTCACTTGTATCGATCAATATAGCATCTTCCGCCGGTTTCAATGGAGAATTTGACCTTGAACTGTCTCTTTCATCACGTCTGACGATATCAGCTTTAATATCCTCCAGTGATGATGATATTCCTTTCTCGGATAGTTCTTTAAATCTTCTT
Organism: Candidatus Delongbacteria bacterium; assembly: GCA_016937995.1. Classification (GTDB taxonomy): domain Bacteria; phylum UBA4055; class UBA4055; order UBA4055; family UBA4055; genus WTAK01. The sequence continues at coordinate 16,618 of JAFGVM010000009.1, read as the reverse complement.
TGAGCTCTCACATCGACATCCGCGACCATGAAGAATTTGAGATCAGCATCAGGAAATACAACTGTCCCGATATCTCTTCCGTCCAGAATTACATCCTTTCTTTTTCCCATGATACGCTGAATGTTAACAAGATTTTCCCTTACTTCCTTTATCTCACAGACAGCTGTTACTCCTTTAGAAATTTCAGGTGTTCTTATTTCCAGTGAAACATCGACCCCGTCTAGAAATGTTTTTGTATCACCTGTCGAACTGTCAATAATTTGATCTATATCAGTAGTCTGAATTATTGAAATGACTTTTTCAGTATCTTCGTAATCAATATTAAGCTTTTTTGCTTTCAGGGTCATGGCCCGGTACATAGCTCCTGTGTCTATATATAAAAAATTTAATTCCTGTCCTACTAATTTTGCTGTTGTCGATTTGCCTGATGCTGCAGGACCGTCTATTGCTATTATCATTTTTTATCCCTGTTCTTATTATAAATTCAGATTGATACATTTACCTCTGGTCTCTAGCTTATGTAAATACCATTGAACAATGATTGAGTTCTTGTCCCTGCCAGAAACGTCAATATTAATATTTTTTGACATTAATTCCTTCTTCATGAGATCAGTGATCTCTATGTAATAATAGGTATCACCTATCCTGTTTAATTTATACTTATATTTATCTACTATCTTTGACGGCAGTATTTTTTTAACCGTCTCTTTTAACTTCTGAATTCTTATATCCTTTCTTTTCGCCTGTATCTCATTTGTGAAATTAAGATCATATTTGTGAAAGATCCCGTTCACGATCACTTTATTATATAAAATTTTATTCATCTTCTGCTTCAAATTTGTTTTCGCAAAAAAGTCCATCAGTTCATTATCCATTAACGGCAATAAATGTTGAAAACCGAAATGCTCATATATCCTGGATGAATTTACAACGAATTTTGCCTGACGTTCTTTAAGGTCCCAGTTTTCAAAGTAAGAGTAATTTACATTATCATTTTTTCCACTTATCTGATGTTTTATCCTTTTTTTCAGTCTATTTTTACGATCATTTTTTACTCTCATTAGAACAAAATGCTTTCTGATTATGTGATCCACAATTTCATTCTCTGTCTTTGAAAGGGCAATTTGTTTATCCAGATGACTTCCACCAAAAAAGTCACCCGAATGACCAGGAATAAATACAGAATTTGCAGGAATTAATTTTTTTAATTCTCTGACAGCAAAATACTCCTGCATGTAAAACATCGATGTGTGGTTTGAACTGTATCTATAATATTCTTTGAAATCATCATCCTGTATATAACCTTTGATCAATTCAGGTGTATACTCTATAAAATGCCACTTATAACCAAGAGATCTTGCAACTTTCCTGGATATATCTATTTCCGGATTATCTTTTCTTCCATAAGTAAAACAAACAGCATCTTCTACCCCTCTTTCCTTTAGCATTACAGCTATCAATCTTGAATCATACCCGCCACTGAGCGGTATCACCGGAGTTTTTCCTTTTAAAGAATTTTTAAGTCTGTGTGAAATATCGGTGAACACTTTACTTAAAGATAATTTATCTGTCCCGACCTGATCAGCTGGGTCATTTTTCTGTAGATATTCATGATAAAATATTGAACTTCTGGACTGGGGAGTTAAATAGACAAGTTCCCCCGCCTGAACCTGAGATACATCCTCTATCAAAGTATTATCTCCTGTGACATATCCTGTATACTGAAATTCCTCTTTAGCTGATTTATTGGTCCTTATAGTCTCATCCAGGCATGCTTCAGCATCATCTGAAATAATTATTCTCTCATTTTTAGCGCTGTAGAATAGAGGAAATGTTCTAACCCTGTCAACACAGATTATCAGCTGGTCGTAGCTTTTATATATCAAAGAAAAAATGCCGTTCAATTTTGAGACAGCTATTTCAATATCATTGTTCTGATAAATGCTTTCTTTTATGTACTTTACAGCTGACCTGCCTTCAAGAGATTGTTCATTATCAAATACATAACCCTTGAAATAAAAATTATTTTCAATATACCAGGAATACCCTTTATTATATTTCAGATCGATCTTTAATCTATCCATAAAAATATCGCTCTTGATAAAATTACAGGTAACATTATATAGGCAAAGTTTTTAATAATGAACCATTTCGCTTTTTCAAGATCAGAACCTGAGATATTTAGTACATAAAATGAAAAATAAAGCCAGTAAATAAATCCGCTACCACCGAACAGAGCTATGGCCCAGAATGCGCTTTTTAATAACAGTCCGCCCAAGAGAAAAGCTGCAAGGCGGATAATAAGCAGAACAATATTTAATTTCAAACTCTCTTTCTGTTTTTCCAGGACCGCAAAAACAATTGATACCGGAGACGTTGCAAAGACCAGCAGCATCCAAGGTGCCAGCAAACCGGCATACGATCCGGCAACACCCCATTCAGCACCCAGTATAAAGCCGAATATGATGTCTCCGTAACCTGCAACGATAGATAATGGAATAATACCCAGATATATCATTTTTTTGTAAATTTCAAAGGTTACCTTTCCCAGTTCCTCACTGTCAGCTTTCAGCAGAGTAGCTTTTCTGTAATAAACCTGTGAAACAGATGTTCCCAGCATTGACATCGGGACATTAATGAACTTATGAGGTATTGAATACAGACCTGCAACAGTAGAACTGAATAAATTTGTCAGAAATAATACCGGTATGTTCGATGAGAAATAATTTGTAAGCTCAGAAAATAAAAAGAACTGGGGGAATTTTCTGTATTTGATCATCTGTTCTTTTAAAGTGGATATCTTTAGCTGAGAAACATTTTCTGCCATTGCTTTGAATATGTCCCTTATCTGAAAAATTATTCCAAGTGAATAGCCTATTACTGAACCTAAGATCAATCCAAAATAGTTGGAATAGCCATAATATCCTGAATGGAACTGGTATCCTGTAGTGGACAGTGATCTAAATACATTTGCCACTGCAGTAACACTGTACTTGTTATTCCTGTTATTCCAGATATTGCAAGTTCTGTATGCAGCAAAGAGAAATGCCATTAAAGGTATCAGGAAGATCAGGTTCTCTGCATTTTCAAGACCGAGCATAATATTTAATTTATCCCGGAACATAAAAGAGATCAGCACCATCACTGATGAGGAGATCAATCCGAGTAGCATCGTTAATGTCACTGTCGAAGTTGCTTCAGACCGTTCTTTCGGTAACATTATCGCAAATTCATAATTCCCTGTGATAATTATTGAGAAAATACCACTAAGGCTAAGGAAATATACCCAAACCCCGAACTCCTCAGGTCCGTAGATCCTTGTCAAAAAAGGCAACACAAAGAACGGAACAGCCTGTGCGATCGCTGAAGCACTGAACAGCTTTCCAACATTAGCTAAAAATTCTTTGTCTGATAATATTCCTTTATTTTTCATCTGATACTATATTTTTAATACATTCCTGTAATGAATCATCCCAGTTTCTGATAATAAGATCAAATTCTTCAATTATTTTACTTTGATCAAGAATACTGTTCTTTGGTCTTTTGGCCATAAAATTGAAATAACCGCTGCTTACAGGATTTATTTTACAATCTATCCCTGCATATTCTACGATCTTTTTTGCGAACTCGTATCTTGAAACACATCCCGCATTTGCATAATGATACAGTTCAGCTACATTCATACTGTCTTTATTTAATTTTTGTTCAGTAATTAACAGAATATCCTGAGCAAGATCTTTTGCATTCGTCGGTGATCCTGTTTCGTCTGACACGACATTTAAAGTGTCATTTTTCCTGCTGAGGTCGATTATCTTTTTTACAAAATTATTGCCATAAACTGAATACAGCCATGAAACTCGTAAAATGATATATCTTTTACATTCCTCTATTATCAACTGCTCACCTCTGTATTTACTTTCACCGTAAACTGAAAGAGGATCAGGATCGTCATTCTCGTTATAAGGAGAGGTTTTTTCTCCGTTAAAAACAAAATCTGTTGAAAAATGAATTAAAGTAATGTCCTTTTTATTACAAATGCCTATTATATTTTTTAAGGCTGAGTGATTGATCTTAAATGTATTTTCAGGATCTTTTTCTGCATTTTCAACATCGGTATATGCTGCGCAATTTATAAAGTAATCAAATTCACGGTCTTTAAAATGATCTGTTAATTTTATATTATCACGAATGTCAAAATCGCTCCCATGGAATTCAAAAACTGAATCCGGATATTTAACTGAGGAATCCCGTATTTCTCTTCCTAACTGACCGTTCGCTCCGGAAATAAAATACTTCATCTAACCCTCATAAATAAAGTTCATATCTGCTTTATCTAAATTAGGGAACTCAAGATCTCTTTTTGCTACGATCATTTTATCCTCTGGATATTTCCAGTCTATGTTTAAAGCCGGATCGGAATAATTTATACCTCTTTCATGCTCAGGAGAATAATATTCATCGCATTTATACTGAACTATAGTATTATCCTGAAGTGCAATAAAACCATGTGCAAATCCATTTGGAATAAAAAGCATATTACGTTCTGTTGAAGATAATTCCACAGAAATATGCTTTCCGTATGTCGGTGATCCTTTTCGTATATCCACAGCTATATCTAAAATTTTTCCGGACAGAACTATTATCATTTTTGCCTGTGCTAAAGGAATGATCTGATAATGAAGACCTCTGAGAACTCCCAACCTTGATTCTGATACATTGTCCTGAACAAAAATATTATTTATACCGATTTCCGATAATTTTCTTAAATTGAAAGATTCGAGAAACAACCCTCTCTCATCTTTGAATGATCTGGGTGTTAAAAGCATCGGTCCTTTAATATCAAATTTTGAAACTTCCATTAAAAAATATCCCTGAAATAATTTTTAAATACCAGATTCAACTTTAAGGCAAATGTGTTATTAGAGTATACCTGCTTCACTTTGGAAGGTTCAATTTCTTTTTCGTAATAGTCCTGATATCCCAGGTAATCATTTAAAGGATCAGCATCTGAATTCGTATCATTATAATCTTCTATCCATGTTTCATCATATCTCGGCAAATTGTGATTGTAATTCATAATATCTGTGTGAGAATAGAATATATTGATTGAAATGAACTTATTGTACCGGTATTCAAGATCGGCAAAGTAATAATTGCTTTTTTCTACAGTGCCTCTCAGGAATACTTTATTATCAATTTTATAACTCATAGGAGCATCCCAGTATCCCCAGATAGGCTCTCCTCGGTTCGTTCTTGTATATCCCACTGAGATATTTTTGTCGAAGTCAAAAAAATATTTCAGCTTATAATCAAGCATTTCACTGTCCGGTCCTGACGGCATTCCTATAAAATTATCCAGATGCATATACCTGTTGATATGATATTTGTGACCATAAACATAAGGTTCGATCCTTGCATATTCAAAATCAAAGGTCAATCCGTTTATTGTTAAAAAGTTTGTATTTGTTAAACCGGTAGAAATTGCCCATTTGTTCATATAGTTCTTAGTCCAGCTTTCCGTAAATGTCTCATCATCAAATAATAATTCACTGAAAAAAGAAAAATTCTTAAAAGGCTTATACTTCAGATCAAAACTGATCAGAGAATTGTCATGATCTCCGTAGTAGTGTCCCATCCAGAAAAGTGGAAGAACCGGAAGAGCATAGCCCATCTCTATGGTCCTGTCTCCCATGATAACCATTTCATTCACACCAAAACTAAGGTTATCCAATGCTCTCCATTCAAGTCTGTGGGCTGAAAGATATTTTTCCCGTTTTATATAATCCACACGGCTTGCAGTATCTAAATTTGTAATTTGATATGAAGCGATACTTGATTCATGCCTGGTCTGATAATCCGCCAGTAAGAATCCGGTAACTGTACTGAATTTAACTCTGTCACTTGCTATCGAAAATATAAAATTCTCATAAAAAGCTTCCTGAGACGATAATGTTAGTGAATGCATATTACCTGCACCTAATGATAAAGGATACTTACCTATAGATAGTTGAATATCGTCGCCTGAAAGCAGCAGCGATGTCTCAGTATGGTCCTCGCTACTGAAGTCCGCTTCTCCACCTGAAGGGACCAGAACCAGTGTTTCATACTCATCTCTCAGTTTATATTCATAACCATGCTTCAACATTACACCTGAGTTGGTACTGAGAGACAGAAACTCTTTATATCCAAAATAACCTTTCAATCCACCATCTGTAACGTTCTGGGAGATATCCGGATAGGCATAACCTCTATCTGCATTTGAATTGGCTAAATAACTGTACGCACTATGATAAATATACAGCGGTGCTTCAACTGCCTTCTGAGAAATATATGACTGGTTTACATACGGGTCGAACCAGGCTGTAGTATTTTTTGATCCAACTGTTCCGAATTTATTTTCCTTTTGAATATATTCCTCTTCAAACCGTTGAATAAAATTCAGTATTTTATTGTCAGCATCTTTAATTTTGGTTAGTTTTTTATATATCTCATCAGTTCGATATGGTTTCATACCTGTAAATTCAATATCGATCACACCTGAAGTATTCAGGTAATCTATAAAATCGTATGTGGCTTTATCAGTCATTGGAATAAGTACAGGAGCTGTTGATTGACTATATATGTACGCAGCAACTCCAAAAAGCAGAATAAATATTTTTTTCATTTTTTATCTTTTATTGATTTATGATGAACTTGTGCTGATCAGGGCCGGAATGATCATGGATCTGATCCCCCCATGCAAGTAATACTACTTCCTCTTTACCGATATTGATAAATGTATGGGCATATTTTGGTTCGACAACTATCCTGTCCAGTTCTTTTCCTGAACTGTCTAATATGTACTCTTTGATCTCATTTGAATCTATATGTTGTACTAAAACTTTTAAAACACCTTTCATTACCGTAAATACTTCAGTTTTATCATTGTGATAATGATTTCCTCTTACTGTATCAGGAGCTATTGTTGAAGCATATACCTGACCTTTAAAATTCAAAAAATTATCATCTTCTCTCAGAAATTCGATCAAAAATCCCCTTTCATCACCGTGTTTAGGAATTTTTTTCATACTTGTCCTTATAAAATTTAATAACCTCATCGATCGTTTCTTTAAGCTTGAACCTTGACTTCCAGTTAATATCTTTCTCGATCTTATTCGTTGAAATTGCGTATCTCAGATCCTGTCCCCATCTGTTTTCTACAAATTGAAGTTTAGGTTCAATATTCATTCTTTCGTATATCAAATTCACTACTTCAAGATTGGATGCTTCATCGCCTGAACATATATTGTACACTTGATTTCTTTTTTCACTTTCGACAAGTGCTAATATCGCTTCACAATGATCTTCTACATGCACCCATGATCTCACATAAGATCCGTCTCCGTGAATGGTCATACTTCTTCCTGCAAGAGCGCTCATAATTACCTTCGGGATAAGCTTTTCCGGATACTGCCTGCATCCAAAATTGTTACTGCACCTTGTTATAATATAATCGATCCCGTAAGTTCTGTTATAAGCGTATACAAATTGTTCTGCGGCTGCTTTCGTAGCTGAATAAGGATTACTCGGTTTCAGATAATCCTCTTCTGTAAATACTCCGTCAATAATATCTCCATATACTTCATCTGTACTTACCTGAAAAAAAAGCGGTCTGTCAAACTTTGCCTTCATTCGGATATGTTCCAGCAGATTATGAACACCGTTAACATTTGACCTGAAGAATTCCTCGCTGTTCTCGATAGAATTGTCAACAAAACTCTCTGCGGCAAAATTTATCAGATAGTCACATTTCGGAAGATTGGATATCTCTGAGATATCCGCTTTTAGAAAACTGTAATGCGGGTGATTTTCAAAACCTATGTTCTCCCATGAAACATAAGTCATCTTATCAATGTTAAGTACCCTGAAACCTTTTTTCAGGATCAACTCAATAAAGTGACTCCCTATGAATCCACACCCTCCGGTAACAATAAAATCGTACATTTTATATCCTTATTTTTTAATTTTCATTTTTAATATAGACGTTCTCATCTTTCAGTGAAAAAGAGATTCCGCATTTACATTCAGTTTTATTTTCATTAAAATTTAACTTTTCACCGCACTTACATATAAAACCACTGTGCCTTGCGGGATTCCCGTACACCAAAGAAAAATCTGCAACATCTTTTGTCACTACTGAACCTGCTCCTATCATTGAATATTTTCCGATTGAAATTCCGCATAATAAAGTTACATTTGCTCCGATCGAAGCACCTTCTCTAACATAAGTTCTTTTCAGTTTGAAATTGTGATTTTTTGACCTTGGTAACAGATCGTTTGTAAAGACCATGTGAGGTCCAAGAAAAACATCATTCCCTATTTCTATGCCATTCCATATTGAGATACCGTTCTTGACAGTGACACGGTCTCCAAGAATAACTTCTGATTCTATAAAACAATGCTCCCCGATATTACACTCTTCCCCGATAACAGCACCTTTCATAATATGACTGAATGCCCATACTCTCGTATCCCGGCCGATCGTTACTGATTCAACTATTGCCTTATCATGATAAAAATTCATTTATTTACCGCCTTTCCCGAATATCATAACAGGAATAGTTTTTAATAATATCTCAAAATCCAGCATTAATGACCTGTTCTCAATGTAAAAGAAATCCAGAACTATCTGATCACTGAATTTAACTTCATCCCTGCCCTTTATCTGCCACAGACCGGTCATCCCCGGCAGTACATCAAATCTTTTCTTCTGCCATTCTTTCATATGTTCGAGTTCATAAGGTACGTTAGGCCGTGGTCCCACCAGGCTCATTTCACCTTTTAAAACGTTCCAAAGTTGTGGAAACTCATCCAGAGAATACTTTCTATAAAATTTCCCAAGTGGAGTTATCCTAGGATCATCTTTAAGCTTAGTTGTAGCCTCATTGTTACTGATCATATTTTTAACTTTGTCAATGTGTATATCTTTGCTTGTCTGATGGTACATGGATCTGAACTTAAGCATATAAAATTCTTTCTGGTCCAGACCAACCACTCTTGCTTTGTAAAATCCCGGACCTTTTGAAGTTAATTTGACCAATGAAAACAGCAATAGCCAGACAGGTGAAAAAACAATGATCAGAAGTAAACTGACAAATATATCTATCAGTCTTTTTGCAGTAGTATAGTAGTTTCGTACTTTCGATGGGACAACACGAAAAGCTGTGGTAGCGGAAATTTCCTCAACGGTCAGCCGCTCTTTCACTATATCATAAAGGACCGAGTCAACATGTACTGTTTTATTGATGCTCTTACATGTGTCAATAATTGATTGTAATTTTTCCTCATTCATTGTCTTGATTGCAATAAAGACGTCGTTAACACTGTATTCTTTAACTATATCCTTAAGGTCAGATATCTTGCCGAGTACCGGAATATCTGAAAAAGTTTTTCCCTGTTTGGATTCATCATCGTCTAAGAATCCAACTATTTTGTAATAATTTGCTCTTGAATTAGTAAGATCTGAAACTTTCTGATTGATCTCCTTACCGGCACCTAATATGAGTAAATTGACCCTGATCTTACCTTTTCTTACAAGCCAGTAGTAAATGTTAGGTATCAGAATGATCCGCGTTACAACAAGAACAAAAAATAAAATAATATAAGTCGTAAAGATCATTATCCTTTCGCTGATCAGATCAGAAAATTTAAAGAAAAATGCGAAATATACAACTAATGTCATGCTTAACAAAAGCGATTTCACGATAAGCACAATGTGTCTTGAAGCGCTCAGGAAAGACTGATATTTATAAAGCATGTTATATTTGAATATCACTATCATACTGAGCATCAGGAAAGAAAACCCATAGATAAAGTCTGGGGATGTCTCGTATACATCATCTACCTGAAGTAACAGGCTCAGATATAAAGTTGTTGATATGACAAAGATATCATGTAAGATAAAAACGATCTTATGGATCGGTAATATTTTCCTTAAGAAACTGAACATTTCCTATTTCTCTCCCCCAAACACCAAGAAATTATATGTTATTAACACGTAAAAATAATAATATCAGCTATATTTAGCAACAGGAAAATATTGTTGTATTTGTTAAAAAAAATGTTCTGATCGAATTGTGGTGGATCTAAGCTTCATTGTGGTTGAATTCAGGTACTATCATCTTCAGTTTTGCTATCTGATCTTCGGAGTCTAACAGATCATAGATAGAATCCCGAAGTTGGTTAATATCGCATTGAGTCGCTTTTGCGATCGTTATTGAATCGAACTCGGTCTTTTTATCACTCTCATTTATCAATAGCTCTTCGTATAGCTTCTCGCCCGGTCTCATTCCAGTAAATTCTATTTCTATATTATGACGTCCTGATAATTTTATCATATTTTTAGCCAGTTCAACGATCTTAATTGGTTCTCCCATATCAAGTATCATTATTTCTCCGCTTCTACCGATTGATGCAGCCTGAAGTACGAGCTGACACGCTTCCGGTATCAACATAAAATATCTTGTTACTTCTGGATCGGTTATTGTGATAGGGCCGCCTTTTTCTATCTGTTTTGTGAATTTTGGTATTACTGAACCTGAAGATCCCAGTACATTACCAAATCTTACAGCACAAATTATCGTTCCGTTATGATTGGAATTCTGTGCATATAATTCACTTACTCTTTTGGTAGCTCCCATGACATTCGTAGGTCTTACTGCCTTATCTGTAGATATAAGTACGAATTTATTCACTTTGTGCTTTATTGCCAGATCGATACAGTTTTTAGTTCCGAGAACGTTATTACGTATACTTTCTTTTACGTTATACTCTACCATTGGAACATGTTTATAAGCTGCTGCGTGGATCACGATCTCAGGCTTATATTTTGCGAATGTACTTTCAAGATTATCAACATCCAGAACTGTTTGCAGAACAGGAACAACATTGAATTTTTCAAGCTCTTCATTAATACTGTATAAATTAAATTCTGAATGATCAAGCAATATGATCTGTTTTGCTTTATAATGACAGCATTGCCGGCATATCTCACTTCCTATACTTCCTCCGGCTCCGGTAACCAATACCACCTTGTCCCTTATAAATGATATTATCTTTCTTTCATCAAGATCTTTAGGGTGTCTTGCAAGGAGGTCTTTAACATCGATCTGCCTTAACTGATTAAAAAAACTTTTATCCTGTAAAATTGTATCAATTGACGGAAGTATCTTTATATCGTAAAAATAAGGACTCAATTCAGCATGAATATTTTTTATCACATTATTATTTTCAAGTGAGGGCATTGCTATGACAAGTAGATCGACCTTTTTACTTGAGACCGACAGCATTTCTATAAGCTTTTTCTTTGATACGATCTCAACCCCGTCAATGGTTCTCTGCTGAAGTTTGATATTATCATCTATAAAATATTTGATACCATACTCAGTATCCGAAAATTCCAGCAGCAATTTTATTCCTGCTTTCCCGGCACCGTAGATCACTACGCCTTTATTTTTCTTAAAATTGGGCTTTGATGCTAAATATTTATAACCGAACATGACACTGTTTTGGGAAAATAAAAATATAATGAGTTCAATTATCAATAGGTTCAGTATGAATTTATCATCTGTGAACTTATACATAAATACAGGGCTGTAAAGACCAAATGCGAACACTCCCAGTAATATTTTTTTCATGCCTGATCTTGTTGATGCCAGCGACCATGAAAGCTTATAATCTTTTCTGACTGTAAATGACAAAAATATCCTGGACAGCATTATAATAAGTAACTGATCAAATCTTGGTTCTGCGTTCATTAAAGTGGCAGCAAACACATAACTGAAAATAGTTATGAGGATTATTGCGAACACTCCCAGTATCTTTTTATCCAGAAATTTTAATCGGCTTATCATTTATACTATCCGGTTATTTTTTTTATAATTTCAATAACCCTTTCCTGATCTGCTTCTGTCATATTCGTATCCGAAGGCAGGCACAATCCATTTTTAAACAGCTCTTCAGAGACTCCATTCGTATAGCTGATACAGTCCTTAAACACCGGCTGTAAATGCATCGGCTTCCATAACGGTCTTGATTCAATGTTATGCTTTTGCAATTCCAGTCTGATGTCTTCCCTAGTAATATTTGTTTTTTCAGGGTCGATCGTAATGGCTGTTAGCCATTTATTGCTGAAGGAACCTTTTATCTCAGGTTGAAATTCAATACCATCAATATTTTCAAAAGCATCCGAATAATGCTTAAATATTTTTCTTTTCTGTTCGACCCTTTTATCCAAAACCAGAAGTTGTCCTCTTCCGATACCGGCAAGTATATTACTCATTCTATAGTTGAATCCGACATGACTATGCTCATAATGGGGTGCATCATCCCTTGCCTGAGTAGCTAAAAATCTTGCTTTTGAAACATAACTTTCATTATTTGAGATAAGCATTCCGCCACTTGAAGTGGTTATTATTTTATTACCGTTAAAAGATAATATTCCAATATCTCCAAAAGTTCCCAGTTTTTTTCCTTCATACGAACTTCCCAGCGCTTCGGCCGCATCTTCAATTAAAGGTATTTTATATTTATTACAGATCTCTTGAATTTTAGCTATTTGTGCAGATTGACCGTATAGATGAACCACAATAACAGCTTTTGGGTGGGTGCCTACTTTATTTATCCTGTCATTAATAGCTTTTTCCAAAAGCTCAGGATCCATATTCCATGAATCTTTTTCACTGTCTATAAAGATCGGATCTGCATGTTGATAAATTATCGGATTTGCTGTTGCTGAGAATGTGAAAGATTGACAGAGAACTTCATCACCGGTCTTAACTCCGATTAAAATCAATGCCAAATGTATAGCTGCGGTACCGCAGCTTAGAGCAACTGAGTTATTAATACCGAGATAATCACACATTTCTTTTTCAAAACCGTCAATGTGAGGTCCTACCGGAGCTACCCAGTTCGTTTCGAATGCCTCATTTATATAATCCAGCTCTTTACCTCCCATATTGGGAGAAGCAAGCCATATTCTTTTATTTTCTTCTTTCATAATCTCTCATTGTAATTGCGAGGATTGCATACAATCCGTGGCAATCTTATTTTTTGTTCCGTCATGCTGAATTTAATTCAGCATCTTTCTTTTAATCATTTGACCCTGTCCCGATCAATCGGGATCAGGGTGACGATTTCGCAGTGGGAAGGCGTGGAAGCCTTCCCCTACGGACCACGAATTTACTACTTTAACGGCAACGATATCTTCTTACCCAATCTTGCGCTTTCGTATATCGCTTTAATTATCTCTAATGATTTTCTTCCGCATCTTCCATCTGTTTCAGGTTCGGTCTTTCCCAGTAATGTATCGACTACATTAATATAATAAGGTAAATGCCCGAATCCGTAAACATTCTTTGGTTCGTAATTTGATTCCTCTATAAGTCTGTCATCATCATCATATACTGCAAATTCCCACTTTTCGATCTTATTTATTGCAATACCACCTACTTTCACTGTTCCTTTTTCTCCCAGGATAGTAATAGAACCCTCAAAGTTCTTCGGGTATGTCAGCATTGTTACATTTATTGTTCCAATAGCTCCGTTACGGAATTTTAAAATTGCACTTCCGGTGTCTTCAGCTTCGATCTTTCTTTCCAGAGTAGCTGTTTCAGCCATAACCGATTCCACTTCTCCTATCATCCAGTACAGAGAATCAACATAGTGACTTGCCTGGTTCATGAAAGCCCCGCCGTCAAATTCCCATGTACCTCTCCATTTTGCAAGATCATAGTATGATTGAGGTCTCTGCCACATTACATTTGACTGAACTAAAAATATTCTGCCGAATCTTCCTTTATCTATGGCTTTTTTTAGAAGTTGCATTGTTGTGTTCAGTCTGTTCTGTTTTACTACGAAAAGATGGACATTGTTCTTATCGCATGCCTGAACTAATTCATCAGCAGTTTCCAGACTGATAGCCATTGGTTTTTCGGTAACAACATGAATTCCTTTGTTCGCGGCCTGTATTCCCATTTCAGGATGCAATCCGCTTGGAGTACAGATCATCACAGCATCGAATCCGCCTTCTTCCAGCATATCATTATAATTCGTATAATGCCTTTCAATATTATATTCTTTTGCAGAAGATACTGCTCTTTCCTCTATTTTATCACAACACGCAACTATTTCAGCTTCATTAATTTCTTCTATTGCTTTAAAATGATTCTTTGAAATTCTTCCACAACCGACTAAAGCGAACTTTATTTTCTTCATGATATCCCTGGTAATATTTATTTATAGTAAAATAACTTCGATAATATAACAACTTTTATCGGGATATGCATTTTATTTTTTTTTGATTTATTCTCTGATATCAGATCATTACGAATACCTTCGGACTGTGATCAGATGCAATAAACGTTTTTACAATGACAGTAATAATTCACTCTCGTCAGGTAAGTCAAAATATCCGCAAATTATCACTACCTTAGCTATTTAAGATCAATTCCATTTTTATGCTTTCTTCTAATGTAGGAATGATTCTTGGTACTTTTTTGTATTTTTTCTTTACTATCATTTCATAAGTCGGTTTGACCAGATTACAGTCGGAGGAAACCGATCTTGGCTGGAGGCAGTACCCATTGTTCTCATCTTTTAAAATCTCTTTCATGTCTTATTCCTTATTTATATCCTGATTCCTTTTATTTAAGAGGAGAGGGAGTCTGTGAATGTCTTTGGAGGAGAGATATAACAGACTCCTTCTTATTGTAGTTTGTTACGGATTTTCTTAAAGCAATAAACATGCCAATAATTATTTATTGAAATTTTAAGGCTGTCATGTATTTTCCGGAATGTTTAAAATACTATTATGGTTTGATCTTTAACTATTAAAAGTATTGTAATTGCGGTTAGTGTTCAGTTATCTTTAATTTGCCGATCATGAAGGAGAAAGATTTCAATTTGTCATTCTTCCCAATGAATCGGGAGAAATCCAATGGTATTTTATCATAATACTTGCTATTATCCAATTGTGTTTGTACCTTTTAGCTATAATAGCAGGAGAAACTTATGAAAAGGTATTTTGAGTCATATCTTGTAGATTGGAAAAATAGAAAGAGCAGAAAGCCTCTGATAGTAAGAGGTGCAAGACAGATCGGTAAAACATATACTATTGATGAATTCGGGAAAAAACATTTCTCTGATGTAATAAAAATTAATTTTGAAGAAAAACCCGAATTTAAATCTTTTTTTAAGACCAATGACACAGAAGATATTATAATGAATATCTCAGCATATTTTGGAAAAAAGATAGTTAATGGTGAAACACTCTTATTTATTGATGAAATACAGCAGTACCCTGAAGCAATCGTAGGATTAAGATATTTTTATGAAAACATGCCCGGACTTCATGTGATCGCTGCTGGATCCCTTCTTGACCATGTTCTAAACGACATTAAATATTCAATGCCCGTAGGAAGAGTGGAATTCGCCTATATGTACCCTTTAAATTTCTTTGAATTTCTGACAGCAATGGATGAAGAAAGTTTAGTAGATTATCTGAATAATTATAAGCTTGGGATGAAGATAAGTGTTCCTATCCATGAAAAACTCTTAAAGTTGGTCAGACTTTATTATTTTATCGGAGGTATGCCTGAAGCAGTCAGTGAGTACTCTGAAACAAAAGATATTATATCCGTTGAAAGAATACATGAAAGTATATTGAGATCGCTTGAGTTTGATTTTTCAAAGTACGGAACTAAGACTCAGCAGGAAATACTTGTTACAATATTGAGATACATCCCATCATCTCTTGCCAGAAAGATAAAATATGTAAATATCGATCCGGACAAAAGATCAGATGCGATAAAAACTGCACTAAAACTACTACAGATGAGTAGAATAGCTCACCTTGTCACTAATACATCATCCGGTGGAGTCCCTCTTGAACAGGGAAAAAATGATAAAATAATAAAACCTCTTTTTCTCGATATCGGTCTTGCGAATCATATTCTAAAATTACGACTTGTTGACATCAATGACCTTATTACTATAAGTGAAGGTAGTCTTGCCGAGCAGTTTGTCGGTCAGCAACTACTGACCACTGAGCCTTTTTTCCTTGATACACAGCTATACTATTGGACAAGAGAAGCGAAAAATTCAAATGCCGAACTCGATTTTGTGACAGAATTTGCCAATAAGATAATTCCTATCGAAGTCAAAGCCGGTAAAAGCGGGACTCTTAGATCCCTTCAGATATATATGAAAGAAAAAAAGCTGAGAACCGCTTTAAGATTTAATACCGATCAGCCCTCAAAGATAACTACTGATTATGACCTTATCTCACTTCCACTATATTTGGCACCGTTGTACAAAAACTTTGTGGAATAGGATCACGGGCAGACATAGGAGCCTTCCCCTACGGATACGTTGGTCATTGCGAACACAATGTGTGTGGCAATCTATCTTTTCCTTTGTCATTCTCTGACTTGATCAGGGTCTTTCATTATAAAGATTCGAGGATTCTTAACTTTTTTCTTGATAAAAAAGTAACAAAAAATCAAGACGATCCATATTTTTTACCCCTGATAGTTTTCAAATTTATAGCAGTATAGCAGGTTTCCCCGTGATGATGGATCGT
>JAFGVM010000071.1 GCA_016937995.1 Candidatus Delongbacteria bacterium | reverse complement strand
TCAGATATAGGGAATATTATTGAATTCGAAGCTTATATTTTGAATATCATTGATCTTTCAGGTATGGAATACTTCAGGTCACTTGAATCTCTTGATCTATTTGAAAATAAGATCAGCGATCTTACTCAGCTCAGTGATCTTAAAAATTTAAAAATTCTTCACCTTGATAAAAATTTGATCTCAGATATATCTCCTCTGGAAGAACTGTCGGAATTAGAATTGTTGGATATTGGATATAATAATATAAGTGATATTTCAGCATTACGAAATTTAACCGCACTTAATTACGTCGATTTTTCTTTCAATCAGATCGAAGAAATAACCGCATTGAGTAATTTAACCGGTTTAACCGGTATTATTTTTTCACAAAACCAGATCACCGATATTACTCCGCTTGAAAATTTAACCGGAATAAAAATTCTAAGGCTTGATAATAACGATATAAGCGATATAACTTCTTTGAATTTATTATCAAATATCACCAATTTAGATCTGAACGACAATCAGGTTGACGATATAACTGTAATGAGTAATATTAGCGAACTTAACGACGTAAATCTCCGGAATAATAATGTAACTGATATAACTGCATTCAGGAATTTATCCAAAATCAGGAACATTTATCTTGAGAACAATAATGTCAGTGATATTTATCCGCTTGTTCAAAACTTGGATTTTGCAGGATTGGGAAACCTTGAACTAACTTTTAATCCGCTGGATTCACTATCTATAGATATATATATCCCAGAGCTGCAGTCAAGGGGCATCATGGTCTCTTGGTAGTAAAAAACTGAATAAAAAAAAGCCCGATAATTAGATCGGGCTTTTTAGTCATCCTTACTTTACCAATCCGATAGGGAAGTCCTGTTTTGGTAATACTTTCTGAGGAATTTGCTCGTAACCCCATTTTTTATATGTAAGTTCAGGAACTTCATTTTCTACATACATTGTGATTTCACCAACAGTTATCTGATCATTTTTGTTAAAATCAGCTTTTCCAAGCAAACCTTGAATTAATGCATACGTAAAAACTCCATGGTCTTCAAATCCTTCCAATGCTACCTGGCTTTCAGAACTGGCAACGATGATAGCTCTTCCGATTGTTTTCTTCAATCTGTCAATTGCAGTTTTTTCTGATATACCTCTGCTGGCAGGTTTATCAATAAATGATCCTGAGTTACAAGTGTCAAATAGCAGGATCAATTTCTGAGCTTTGATCTTTAACAGATTTTCCATGATGATCTGCTTTGATATACCACCTGAAACAATTGCTTCACTGCCTGTATATCTAAAATCAGACGGAAGATAGTAATAATCCCCATCACTGTCATTAGTAACACCATGACCTGCTAGGTAGAAAATAAATACATCGTCAGGTTTGATATTTTTCCCGATCTCTGTAAATTTTGCAGAAAGCAGATCTTTGGTTACTTCATTATCATACAGTTTATACAATGATATTTTGTTAAATATCTTTTTTGATTTATCACTGAAAGCTTTTCCTACCGCATCAGCATCATTTTTAGAATAGTTCAACCAAAGGGCTTTATCTCGATATTTATCAACTGCAACCATGAAAACATGCAGATCAGGCTTGTTTACCTTTTCCGATTCATAAACAATTTCAATTTTAGACTTTCTTGATTCAATACTGTTGCTTTTGTTGTATGCAGAAAGTTCGATGTTGTTTTTTCCGTACCTAAGAGTAATCAATGCTTCGTAATTATAATCCTCATTTCCATTTTTCTTTTGTACGATCTTGATTCCCCGTCCTTTCTGGTTTATCGCAACAGGCATTCCATCTATAAATAAAGTTACATTTCCAATCCCGCCACCCATGTCTTTCACTTTCATTCTTAACTGAATTTCCCTTTTATCACTATATCCTGCTTCAGTTATAAATTGCACTTCAGGTGGAAGTCCGTTGTTGTTCAACAGATCTGCAATATTAACTTTGTATTTTGAAATATCTTTTCCTTCGATCTTTGCCTGAAGAAGATCAGGACGGTAGAATAGTTCATAGAACTGATCAATATCAATTATATTCATGTTATTTACGATGTAAACAGTTTCTCTGGCCAGTTCTTCATTCCCTGCGAAAAAACCTTCCGGAGTCCAGCTTAAATACTCTCCATCGGCAGTTATTATACTTGAATAAATGAGTTGTCCGCTTTTTACATCCCAGTAGTTTAGTGTCCCATCCAATGATCCCAAAACTACATATTTACCATCTGATGAGATCGCCATGGAATTAGCTTCAATTGAACAATTTTTCAAAGTTACTATTTTAGAATCGTTGATCAAATCTAAAAGGTCAAGATCAGGTGTGGTTTTATTGCCTAACAAAGCATATTTCCCATCCGGTGACAAAGTGATCTTATAGTTTCCGTCTAAAGTTTTGATCGTTTCTCCACTATTACTATCCCAGATATTTAATTCACCCCATGTTGCTGATACAATTTTGCTTTTATCAGGTGTAAATGAGACCGAATGAACTGAATTGTTATGTCCTTTATACGTAATAATTCTACTCCCTGAGTATACATCCATGACATTTACAGTTCTGTCATCACCACAAAAAGCTATATATTGCCCGTCAGAAGAAAATGTTACCATATTTATATCATAATAGTCTTCATCGAATGTGAACTTTACTTCTCCGGTAGAAATATCCCAAATCTTTACTTTTTTATCATTAGAACCAGATACAAGAAGTTGTCCATCAGGTGAAAAGCAGATAGATGTTACACATTCGGTATGATCTTTGAGTGTTTTTAAATGTTCTCCGTTAGCCATATTGTATATTCTTATAGTATTATCCCAGGAACCAGTTGCAGCATATTTTCCATCAGAAGAAAAATCAGCACATTTCACAGGCAATAAGTGCCCTTTTAGAACATATATTTCTTTTCCATGACCAATATCCCAGATCTTTGAAGTATTATCATTAGATCCTGCGATAACATATTTATTGTCAACAGATATTGCCAGACATTCGATCGATCTTGATTGGCCTTTTATTGTCATTCTTTTACTTATATCATCGGTATTAAAGTATACTATGGTCTTATCCTCTGAAGCAGACAATAAAAATTTGCTGTCTTTCGAAAATGCAACTGATGTAACTCCGCTTTCATAAAATCTGTAGGTACTTGCAGAATATCCGGTTTCTAGGTTCCATACCTTAACAGAGTTATCGAAAATCGAAGACCCTGATGCAAGATATTTGCCGTTTGGGGAATATGAAATTGTATTGATAAAAGATGTGTTATCTTCATAAGTATTAATTTCTTTACCGGAAGATACTTTCCATATCTTGATCTTGTTGCCTTTTACATTTGAAGCTAAAAATTTTCCGTCGGGTGAATATGCAAGTCCTCTTCCGCTTACTTCAGAAGAAAGAGTTCTGATCGCTATATCGGTATTCTTTTCCCATATTTTAAGATTTTCTTTAGAAAGTGAAGCGAATGAATCTCCGTCAGGAGAAAAAGCGACTGCATTGATATCTGTGTCCTGAGTGAAGTATTTTTTTATAGTATTCCCATTTTGTACATTGAATAATATCAGAGTGCCATCACTAAATCCTGAAATGATCTGAGTACCATCCGGAGAAAAATCAATTGAAAGGATCCTTGAGTCATGATCCTTGAATCGCCTGATCACTTTTTGAGTAATTACGTCAACTAAAACAATTGTCTTGTCTTCAGATCCTGAAGCAATGTATTTACCATCAGGAGAGAATTTAACAGAAGTAACTTTTTTTGAATGATTTTTTAATGTATAAATCTCTTTGCTGGTCTTTACATCCCATAATTTAACGCAATTATCATTTCCACCCGAAGCAATATATTTACCATCAGGACTGAAAACTGCTGAATTTATTGGCTCAGAATGACCGAGTTGTACTTTTATCTGAGGATTAGTATTGATAGATTTTACGCTTTGGTAATAATCGGTGAGAACTTCTTCCTCAGGAACGCCTTGAGCTTGCAGTAAAATAAAGAAGATAGTTAAAAAAACTGATATCAAATAGCGCATAAATTCACTCCGTATTTAGATGTTCTTGTATGAAATAAATTATAAATGATAAGAATTATATAAGCAAGTTATAAAGTTTCTAATCATAAGATACTGAGATATTGCACATCTATAGAAAAAAAGCCCGATAGTCTATCGGGCTTTTTTTTACAAGTTATTAGATTAATTCACTGCAACTACAATATAGAATTTCTTAGATTCTGTTGCATCAGTGTCTGTCCAACTTGTTCCAGTGATTCCTGTCACTTCAGTCCATGATGTAGGGAAGGTAGCATATGGATCCTCAGAATAGTAGACAGTATAAGAAGTTGCACCTGAAACTGCATCCCAGGTAAGTTCAGGATCGGTAGATCGGGTGATGACAAGATTTTGAGGAATACCTAGCGGTAAAACAACATCCTGCCAGCTTAAGAATGGATATCCGGAATTAACTCCAGCATTAATATTCCAATAGTCATCAGTACCATTTGTTGTTTCAATTACAAAATCCCAAGTAGCATCAGTAAATGTTGCTTGAGTTGTCATCTCAGCAGTAGTTTTTCCTACAACACCTGATCCACCTTGCGAAGTGGTCTGACCGGAAGTTTCAATATCCCAGAAACAATTAGTAATAACAGCGCTACTACCGTTGTTTAAATATCCTATGAAACCACCGGGATTATCGTCACTTGTAACACTACCGGAGCTAAAACAGTTAATAACATCTGTGGTTCCATTGTTAGTTCCAATGAAGCCACCTACATCATATAGTCCGTATACAGAACCTGTTGAATATGAATTATATATATCAGAAACATAGTTATGACCGATAAAACCTCCAACTTGCTCACTGTATTCATAGTAGTAGTAATAATCTATTTGATCACCATAAACATCAGATTCACTGTAACAGTTTAATACCGTACATTCATTGTTTAACATGCCTATAAAACCACCGAAAGTATACATTCCGTGAACCGAACCGGAAGAATAACAATTCTCAACTGTTGAATAACTGTATACTTCACCAATTAAACCTCCGCAATAATTGGATGTAGCTGTAACAACAGCATCAGTAAAGCAATTTTGAATGATTGCATAGTTTTGTATTTGGCCGATAAGCCCCCCAATATTGCTTTCTCCCGAAACTGTTCCTGTGTAAGAACAGTTTGTTATTAGTGGAGAACTGTTACCTGAAGTAGCACCAATCAGACCACCTATCATCCCCTGACCGTTCACATAGCCGGAAGCAGAACAGTTATCTACGACAGAACTGTTGCTATAACCTATCAGAGTTCCTGTGTAGTCACCGGATGTAATTTCAGCATCGATCAAGTTCACATTTGATATTGATGCGTATTGTGCCTGTCCGAAAAGACCGGTATAATATCCGTAAAGGTGGTCAATAAATAAATTTGAAATTGAGTAATTCTGTCCGTCGTATGAACCTGTAAAACTTTCATACTGATCTCCGATAGATAACCACCCTTCTCCATTGTTAATTGAAGCAGTTATTGAAGCATCAATATCTGCAGTTTGTAGATAGAATTTATCCCAATTATGGTAATCTTCTGCTATCCAGTACAATTCTTCCATGTTTGATATAAGATAAGGATCTATATCTGTTCCAGAACCGGAAGGAGTAGCAGGTAGAATGGCTAATGTTGTGAATATAACTTCATCACTGTATGATGTACCTAGATCATTTGTAGCATATGCTCTTACATAGTAAGTGGTATAGTTGTCCAGCATAAGCAGCTGAGAAGAGAAAGTCCCTGTTGAGTCGATAATACCTTCCTCAGTTTTTGAATCAGATAGAGAAGGTAAACCGGAAGTGTTCCAGCAGAAACCATGCTGGGTAGGATAAGGGAATCCGGGGTCAACTATTGTTCCGTTTCCGGTTGCTGTAGTTGTAGAAATATCGCTTACATCCTGAGTTGTTAGTATAGGTAGAGACATTCTTTCCCAGAGAAGGAAGGGATATCCACCGTTATAGGAGCCGTCGATTCCCCAAACAGTAGAAAAATTCCATCCTGCGTTTGTGAAAGTCGTATCAGTTTGCATTTCCAAAGTAGTTTTACCAGTTACTCCCGGAAAATCTCTTCCGATAATACCAATTGAAGTACCTGAAGACTGAATATCCCAGAAATTTGCAGTCAAACCCGGATACAGATCATTTCCTGTCCATCCACCTATAAAACCACCTTCATAATTAGGATGGTAGCTGGTCACCAGACCGGTAGAATAGCAGTTTGTTATATCTGAAAATGAAGAAAGTCCAATAAAACCACCAAGGTTTTGTCTTCCGTTAACATTTGTTCTGGTATAACAGTTGAATGTATCAGTTTCATAAGAATAACCGAATAATCCTCCGGTATAGGAATAATCATAAGAGGCTGTGACAACTCCCGTTGTAAAACAGTAATTTACAGGACTACTGCTTACGATCCTACCAGCTAGTGCACCAATGTAACGGTATCCTGAAATGGTGATATTTTTTATTCCTAAATAATTGATCGTACCTCCCTGTACAACTCCAAAAAAACCAAGATCTTCATTAGACGGTCTGTTAATATATAATCCGCTGATAGTGTGTTTGTTACCGTTGTAGTTACCGGTAAACTTAGTTGTCATGTTACCGATCGGGGTCCATCCGGTTCCGCTGTTCCAGGTAGATGTCGATGACGCATCAATATCAGCTGTCTGGATATAATATTTGTTCCATTCACCGGAATTTGAAGCTATCCAGTAAAGATTTTCAAGTGTTCCTATCTGATAAGGATTTCCGCTGGAACCGTCACCTGCAGACGGTGGCGTCGAAGTCTGAGCAAGAAGGCTCATTCCTAAAATAAGAATTAACATCGAGATTACTTTTTTCACATTACCTCCATTCGTTAAACTTTTCACCTTAAAAAGTTAATATAATAAAAAAAAGCCTGATTGTAAAAAGATATTTCTCATACACAAAAGAAAAAGGGATGCTCCGCATCCCTTTTAACTGACCACTGACCACAGTCCACGGACATCTACTTACATCCACAGCAGCATTTTCCACCCTGCATTTTATCAATAATAGCCTGTGCCATTTCCTGAGTTGAAGCAGCACCTTTTTCACAAACATCCGCTCTGCCGGTCATCTTCATCATATCATAAGTTCTTACTTTACCTTCAGAAATAACGTCAGCTACCGCTTTTCTGATCTTCTTAGCACATTCCTGCTCATCAATATAATCAAGCATCATACATGCTGATTCGATCATTGCAATTGGATTTACAATTGAAGTTTCATAATCAGCGTACTTTGGAGCTGATCCGTGAGTAGGCTCAAATACAGCAACACCTGTTTCAGGATTATACTGTGCACTACAAGCGAATCCAAGTCCACCGATAAGTCCTGCAAAACCGTCAGAAACGATATCACCGAACATATTTCCTGCCACGATAACTCCATAGTTCTCAGGATTCTTAGTTAACCACATCATCTGTGCGTCAATATTAGTATTCCAAAGTTCTATGTTAGGGTAATCAGCTTTTTGGATCTGCTGAGCCATTTTATACATCATTCCGGAAGTTTCTCTGATCACATTTGGTTTCTCACAAACAGTAACTGATTTATAACCGTATTTCTTAGCATGCTCAAAAGCTGCTCTAAGAATTCTTTCAGTAGCTTTCTTTGTGAAAATTCTGGTAGATACTGAAAGTTCTTCAACAGGAGTCGATCCAAAGTTTTTAACGAACTTAGGGTGTGTCATTAGAGCGTCATGTACCTGCTTAGGAGGATTAGACCATTCAACACCACCGTAAAGGCCTTCAGTGTTCTGACGGAATATCTGTGCATCAACTGCAGGTTCTTCTATAGCATTACCCTGACCTCTTCTGATAAAGTTAAGAGGATTACCGATGTAAGATTTACATGGTCTTAAGCAAATATCAAGGCCAAAATGCTGTCTTAGACCTACAATAGGGCTTGAATAAACAAGACCTTTAGCCTGAAGTTCAGGTGCCAGTTCATTGAATGCATCATCTTTAGGTTTTGAAGTAATAGCTCCAAACAGAGCAACT
This sequence comes from Candidatus Delongbacteria bacterium, assembly GCA_016937995.1. GTDB lineage: Bacteria > UBA4055 > UBA4055 > UBA4055 > UBA4055 > WTAK01. The sequence goes on along the minus strand of JAFGVM010000071.1, from coordinate 32,223 downwards.
TTGTGCTTTTCAAGAAGGTCTATAGTTCTCTGTGGAAGGGGATTACCTTCTGTACACCAGAATTCCCACCCAATGTCTCCTTCAACGTAATCAGCCTCGAAACCGGCTGCAGATAAAACTCTGATAGCTTCGTCAAGGACAACTCTACCGATACCGTCACCCGGCATTGCTACGATAGTTCTTTTAGTCATGTTCTTCTCCTTTGATTTGATTGTATTTCTCAATATTTAATGTTAATTTTTAATTTAATTTAACAACCCATATCAATTCTGTTTCTGTTTTATCAATATTCTTGAAAATATGCTTTTCGTGAGAATTAAAGTAAAAACTGTCACCTTCGTGCAGAAGGATCTTCTTCTTGTCTCTCTTAACTTCAATATTACCTTTCAAAATATAGCAGAATTCCTGACAGGGATAATTACTGGTCATGATTTCTGAGGAATCAGAACCTTGCTCAAAATGTACCAGATAAGGTTCCATCTGTTTTAGAGGATCATGATTAGATAAAAGAAAAAGAGATGTTCCGTTATCATTCTGCCTTACAAATTTTCTATTATTTAATCTCATAACCGGTTTTACAGCCCTGTTCTCATTTTCGCCAAGTAATTCACTGATAGTTGTATTCAATGCTTCTGCTATTTTTTTTAAAGTGAAAATAGAAGGATAAGCTTTTGCTTTTTCAATTTGTGAGATAAGGCTTGATGAAACTTCAATAATACCGGATAGATCTTTTATCTGAAGACCCATGCTTTCCCTTTTAGCCTTTATTCTTAAGCCTATTCTTTTCATTTATCTCCTCAAATATCGAAGTTTAATTAATTAACTAATACTTCATTACCATGTGAAATAAACTTTGATTATTTTCATTCTGCAAGATTTATTTTTAGAAAATATTGAATAAAAATAATCTAATAAAAGATCAAGTTCAATCTATAAACTTAAACTGAAATTAAAAACTCTCCCGCGAAAGGGGAGAGCTTTTAGCTTAAGTAAATGAGCTCCTTTATTATACTTCGAACCGGATATTTTTAAGGTCTTCTAATTCCTTATAATTGATATCCATATCTGTGAATATCATAAATTCATAGGAAGTTACAAATGATGACCCATTTTTTACATTGAATTCTTCCGCAGATACTTTTGGTATCACAGCTTCATTTGCACAAGCTGCGATATATTCAATTTTATTCGGGTGAAAGAATAAAATTTTATTATCAATACCATCACAGTTCAGTGAAGTTACTTTATCGTGATCAACTGAAATATTAAGGTTCTCATAACCGTGATACAATTTGCATATGTCATCATTGTTGTTGAAATACCTCCAGTAATGATCCCTGATATTTTTTTCCCCCCTGTTGAAAAAGGAAAGTTTATAATAGCTTGAGTTGAAGTATTTTTTTGATCTGTTAATGATCTTATTGAAGTTCAATACAACTGGAGTTCCTGGCAGTGTAAGATGATATTGTTCGATAGTTAAACCTTTGTATTCTTCATTTTTAACGACTTTTACGATTATTTTTACACCCTTCCATTTATTATTTAAATTATCCTCGATCTTAACAAATTCAGCAGATAATTTTTCTTCCAGAAGTTCTTTTTCACTGAATCCGCCAATATTCATGAATAATCCGCCATACCATGGTGTCCACCATGATTTTGAACACGTTTGAGGGAAAGAAGAATCCACCCATTCGATCCCGTTATGCTTAAGAGAAAAGATATTAGGAGCAAAATCAGGTGAAGTTTTAAAGCATAAAGTACCATTGTCAACAGAATATACCTTTTTGCTTTCTTCTGTAGTTTCAGTTAATTTGATCCTATTTCTCATCGGGAATAAAGCTTTTACAACATTAGATTCATGTGCTTTTTGACGGATATTGCAGTTGACCAACTCAATATCTTTATCAGATCTTATTTCTATCTTTGCACTCAGACCTGATAGGTTAGATCCTTCCTTTAAACTGAAATGCTGTTTTTTAAAAGCTTTTGTTGAGGATGAAATACTAAGTTCGGCATTCAGTGGAATGATCCTTGCTTCTTTCAATTCAACTTTGATGTTTTTACGGATGAAAGGGTTCTGACCGTTCAACGTCAATTCTGCAGATCGCGAAATACTGACTTCTTTTAGCTTACTGTTCTTCTGAACAAAATTTCTAAAGTTCTTAAGATCAAAAGTATTCAGGAAAAAAGTTATAGGCTTGGTTATCATGCTCTTTCCGGGTTTTAGCCCTTCAAGAGAATATTCTATTGCAAAATACCACTCTACCAGCTTTAACTCATACTCTTCTGGCCAGGTTATACCTGCACTTTTTTTCTTATCACCGGAATAGATCCAGTTTTCAGTAAAATGCTTTGAATCAAATTTATTCAGGTTATGATCAACTCCTGTCTGGATCTTCACGAATTTGTTCTTGTAAGGTAAAACCATATTTTCACGATTGATAACAAATCTGTCACAATAGATAATATCTTTACCAAGTTTTTTCTTTCCGGTGTTAGAGAATTCCATCCATTTTTCTATGATGCCATTAGGGAATAGTCTGTAGCAGATCGCAAATTCAAGATCTTTGATATTCTCAGATGTATAGATACCTTTCATGACAGAAGAGTTTTTTTCTTCAGTGTATTCGACTCTATCCACTTCTCTATGATCGAATTCATCAGTATAAGGTAGTCCCAGTTTTGGAGTAGGAAAGAATATTTCCTGTCCGTTAACTTCATGATCTAGAAAATATGTAAAACAATTTTGCCTTTTCTTTAGTATATTCAAAGCGAATTTACCGATATTTGACTCATAACGGTGTTCAGTTTCATTGAATCCCATACTTTTATGAGTATATGCTCTGGCCACAACAGTTTCATTGAACTTTATTTTCTTACCGTTCTGGAGTATTGCAGTAATATCAAACTTTTTTGAATAAAGATATCCTTTGTTTATGATCGTTTTAACAGGTATTGAGATCTTTTCATTTGCCTTCAGTTCGAACGATACTTTCGGATTTTCAAATATGATACCATCTCCATAACTAAGATCGAATTCAAATCTTGCTTTTTCATCAAGAAAACTTTCACAGTTCAAGTACATTTCTTCTTTCTGTCCGGAATAGTTGAATTCAGCTTTGTTCAACAGATTTACGTACAACGGGAATTTGGGAACTATCCCTGATTTAAATGCAGCTAATTTACCATTGATCTTAATGTTTGTACAGATCTTTGGATGAGTTCCTCTTCTGTCCTGTTCAACAGTTATAGGATTAACAAAGAATTCAGCATCGGTCTTAAGAGTCTTCTTAACTTCTGTTTTAAAATTATACTTGAATTCAATTCCTTCATTACTGATACCTTTCATTTCGATCTTTAATGGTTTTGAGCATTTATTGATGAATTCATAGGATATCTTATGTTTTTTGCCGAAACTAAGATCTCTATTGCAAACAGTAGCTGTTATAGTATAATCATCACAATCGATCTTTCTAAGACCCTTTCCGCACTTATCGAACTCAAGCACTAATTTCTTTTTGTTCTTTTCCCAGGAATATGTATAATACTCAAATTTATTGTCTTTTCTTCCGTCTGGAGTAATATCGATTTTTCTTTTGCTGTCATTATACCAGTCAACTTTTTTAAAATAATCTTTTACAGCATCACAATTCAGTACAAATGGAATATGATTTATTAGATGGATCTCCTGACCCTGTTCCCAGAAGAAGCCTGTTTTTTTATACAGAGGAACAGCTCTTGTATTTCCACTCCAGGTATGTAAATATAATCGCGGATAACTTAGTTCAATTGTTCTTTTGACCGATTCCAGAACAAGTGCCTTCCCGACCTTTTTATTAAAATATTCAGGTATAACACTTAACAACGCAATATATAGAGCGTTCTCATCTTTTGAGTCCTTTGATAATTTACAATACCCAACAACTTTAGGTTCATCACTTTTTACAGCTTCATCAACTGCTAAAAATAAATTAACATGCGGTGACATACTTTCTTTTAATAATACTTTTTTTTCAGTCGTAGAAAAATCAGCTCCGTTCCAACCATCTGTAGAACAATTCCACATTGTTGCAACTCCTGCTGCGTAATCTTTTTTATATTCCACGATTTTAATTTTAGACATTTAACCTCCTTTTTTTTATGTGTAACTATAGCATCTAAGATTTAAGTTAACTGATAAAATGCTAATTGTTTTATTAGGGTTTTGTGCGAGGTGGAATGTGCGAGATTGAATAGTTCGCATAAATATAATGCCTAGTTATCATTTACGCAATTGAAAATTACAGAAAATATAATTATTATTGAAAAAAATGATTTTAGTAAGGAATTATTTTAAAAAGACTTGCCAAAGTGTGTATTGATTTAATAAGTTTACCGTATTGAGAATTTAACTTTTGGAGGAGATAATGGGTGATATCAATATTAATGTATATCAGGGTAAGACCAGGAAAATGAGATCACCTTTTACCAGGTTTTTCTTTTCAAGAATATTTCCATTGATATTTTTTGCTGTTGGTTTAGGATTAAGTTATAAAGGTTATTCAACAATTTCTTTAGCCAAGGAAAGTTTGGATTGGCCGAGTACTACGGGTAAAATAATATTGTCCGAAATTCGGCACAAAAGTAGTCGTTCAGGAAAAGGAAATAGAACTTCGTCATATCACGCCGATATAAAATATACTTATACTATCGGAACAATGCTGCTGACAGGAGACAGGGTCTCCTACGGAGATTACGGGTCAAGTGACCGCGGACATGCTTCAAGTATAGTAAGAAGATATCCTGTAGCTAAAAAAGTCAGGGTCTATTATATGAAAGACCAGCCTGCTGAAGCTGTTCTGGAACCGGGTATTACCGGAAGTACCTGGATCCAGCCTGTAATCGGTCTTGTATTTGCAGTGGTCGGTGTTATTATGTTCATAAGAATACCCGGTTTAATGAATAAAAATAATGACAATATTGAAAGCATAACATAAGAGGAAAAAATGAAAAATTATTTAATAGTTCTGTTAATTCTTGCAATTCAATTATTCTCAATTGAACCGAATTTTATGTCAGATCCTGCAATATCTCCTGAAGGGGATATGATATGTTTCAGGTATATGAATGATCTTTGGACGGTTTCCTATAAAGGCGGGGAAGCCAAAAGGCTAACTTCAGTAAAAGGAGCGGATTATAATCCTGATTACTCACCTGATGGAAAAATGATAGCATTTAATTCAGACAGGGAAGGTTATGGAGCTGTTTATGTAATTCCATCGAACGGAGGAAGTGCGGTCAAAGTTATTACAGGAGATTATTTCGTTGTTGACTGGTATAAGGACTCACAGTATTTATTGCTGATGAAAGGGGAGAGATTCGTAGGAAATAAGATGTACAGGGTAAAAATAGACGGAACCGGTTTGACTGATCTTGATATTTTCGGAAATTTATACGGTGATCTTTCATCTGATAATGATAAATTTATATTTTGTAACAATGGTGATCCTTTCAGAGAAAAATACACCGGTAGTGCGAACGGAAGTCTTCATCTTTTTGATTTGAATATCAATGATTACACTGATGTCTATGATTCTCCTCTGACGGAAAGATATCCTGTGTTCTCCAAAACAGGCAAAGGAATTTATTTTGCACGATCTGACAGTAATCTATTCCAGATCTGTAATATTCCAGAAATTGAATTAGAAAAAAAAGATCCTAAAGTGGAGCAGATAACAAATTTCAATAAATGGTCAGCAAGAGATATTTCAATTGCCTATAAAAATGACAGGATGGTTTTTGAATATTTTGACAAATTATGGGTTCTGGACCCGACAGATAAAGTTGCTAAAGAATTGAAAATAAATATTGCTGAAGATATTATTCAAAGTCCAAAAGTAATTCTGAACAATATTTCTACTACTGATAAATTCTATGTATCACCCAAAGGGGATTGGATACTTTTCAGGTATAAATTTGATCTTTTTGCTGTACCTTTTGAGGGTGGGGAGGAGATTCGGATAACCGGGGATGCAAAAGGTATAGGAGATTTTGTCATATCTGATGATAATGAAACTATTTATTATACAGCATTTGTAAAAGGTGAAACAAAACTGTTCAAAACTTCTGTTAAAGATCCTATAAATTCAGAGCTGATAGAATGGAGTAAAGATAAAATAATCGATAAATTGAAGATCATCAAAGGAAAGATGTTCGTATTTTATTCTGAAGGTGATGACAGGTTCAGACTGGCTGTAAGAGATCGGAAAAAAGATATTTACGAAGAGATCGTTCCTGATAAATATGTTCTTGATATTGATCTTTCCAATGACGGTAATCTGCTGTTATATACAGAGCTTGTGGGAGGATTGTACAGTATAAATCTCTACATACTCAATCTGGAAGAAAAGAAGGAAAAGATGATCTCTTCATATAATGAATGGTTATGGAGAATGTCAATAGATCCCAAAGAGGAATTCTTATTTTATAATATTGGTGATGCAGTCTATAGAACTGACCTGAAGAAGGTCAGTGATTACCATTTCGAAAAAGATAAATGGAAAGAAATTTTTACCCCGCAAAAAGATAAAAAGAAAGACAAAACTAAAAAGGAGAAGAAAGAACCGTCTGAGTTCTTTACAACCGGACTTAAAGAAAAAGGTAATCCGCTTCTGAACAAACCCGGCATTAATTATATTATAAAGCTCACAGAGGATCAGAAGATATTTTACATTAACGAATTCAGTGACAAGATATATCTAAGAAAAACAGATTTTCAGGCAAAGGATGATGAACTGATCACTGAAATAACCGGTGGGAAAATAACTGATGTTTCATATGCTGATTCAACAGGAGGTGTATTTTATCTTCAGAGAAATAAAATAAAAGCTTTTGATATGAAATCAAAGAAGATCAAAGATACTCCTTTTGATATAAAATATTCTTACGATCAGCAGAAGATCTATTCCCAGTTGTTCGATGAGATATATACATCTTTCAAAAGAGGTTTTTACGATCCTGAAATGCATGGTGTAAACCTTGATAAGATGTATGATAGATTCAAAAAATATATGGACCAGTACCATATTGCAGACAGTTTCGGTTTTCTTATAGATGAAATGATAGGTAATATCAATAGTTCACATACAGGTTACTATCCGAATCAGGAAAGTGAAGTCCCAGCACTTCCTGTAGCTGTTATTGGAGCTGAATTCGACTTTAAGGACAGGATGGATAAAGGTTTGAAGATATCAAAAGTTTATTTTCAGTCAAAACTTGCTGAAGTGCATGATATTAAAGCAGGTGATGTATTACTATCTGTTGATGATGTGAATATTGAAAGAGATACTGACATTGATGAGCTTTTTGTAAATAAAGTGGATGATAAGATAAAACTTAAGATAAGATCCGGTAAAATTGAGGAAGAGATCAGTGTTAAAGGTTTGTCCAGTGACTATATGCTTAAATATGATGACTGGGTGAATGACAGAAAGCTCAAAGTGGACGAATTGTCAAAAGGTAAAGTTGGATATCTTCATATCAGGGGAATGAATGAATCTTCTTATGAAAAATTCCTGGATGATCTTTTTACAGATAACTTCAATAAAGAGGCTTTGATAATTGATGTAAGATTTAACGGTGGCGGGTATACACATGACAGGCTGATAGAAGTTCTTACAAAAAAACAGTATGCATACAGTAGTGCGAGATGGGATCATGCAGTCAAAAGAAAAACACCTTTCGATATCTGGGACAAACCGAGTACAGTGATCATTAATGACAGATCTTTTTCAGATGCTGAGATATTTCCTACCCTTTACAAAGACCTTGGTTTAGGTAAAGTTATCGGAACGCCAACGAGCGGTGCGGTAATAGGAACAAGTTCACATACTCTTATGGACGGATCCAGTATGAGAATGCCTCTTGCAGGGTGGTGGAGACTGAACGGTGAAAATATGGAGGGTAACGGAACTCAGCCGGATATCAGGATCGATATGTCTTTTAAGGATAAGATCGAGGATAACGATGTTCAGTTAGAAAGAGCAGTTGAGGAAATGTTAAAAGCAATTGATAATAGATGATCGGTTATGAATGATAATTTCTTTAAGGGCGTATTCATACGCCCTTTTTTCGTTTTTTATTTAATTGCAATTTTAATATGTAGAGGCTAATTTTCAAACATGAAAATCATATCTAAATATATTTCTAAAGAGCACGTGTTCCCGTTCTTTATGTCACTTGGGGTGATACTGTTCCTTTTCATTTTGAACATAGTTATGAAAATGATGACGAGATTTGTTGGAAAAGGACTGGATTTTGTAGTTATTTTAGAATTCTTCTATCTTAGTATGGGCTGGATCTTAGCTCTTGCTGTTCCAATGTCGGTACTTGTGGCAGCATTAGTTGCTTACGGTCGATTATCCCAGGATAACGAATGGAGCGTTATCCAGTCCGGAGGGATTTCAATCTATCAATTGATGTTACCCGGATTGATATGGTCGTTACTGCTTAGCTTCGGGATGATGTATTTTCATAATAATATTCTTCCCGAGATGAATCATCAGAGCAAGATATTAAAATCATCTATTACCAGGAAAAAACCACTTGCTGTCATTGAACCCGGAATTTTTGTTAATGATATCCCGGGATTTGTTATTAAAGCAGAAAAAGTTGATAATGAAAAAAATGAACTGATTAAAGTTGTTGTTCTTGAGAGTTCATTAAGTACTAACGAGAGAAGGACCATCACAGCTGAAAAAGGTTATATCACTTACGAACAGGATATAAAAAGGTATAAGATCGTTCTCTATGACGGAGAGATCGCAAATCTTGATCCGAAAAAACCTGATGGTTATTTTAGGTCCAAATTTTCAAAAATGGAACTTTTAAAGGAAGTAAGCGGTATTGATTTTGAAGTCAAAGATAAAGGCAGTTACGGTGACAGGGAAAAAAGCGTAGACAGTCTAAGAGCAAAGATCACCAGATTAAAGAATAAGAGAGCCTCAAAAATAGCTATTTCCCAGGTTGAAGTAGAATATTATAAAAAATATGCGTTGTCGTTTGCATGTATAATAATGTTCTTGGTCGGAGCACCATTAGGATTGATGTCAGGCAGGGGAGGAATGGGAGCTTCAGCATCAATGAGTATTTTGATATTCACTATCTACTGGTTCTTTCTGATCTCCGGTGAGGATCTGGCCGACAGAGGTAAGCTTGATCCGATGTGGGCTATGTGGAATGCAAACATTATAATCGGGATATTGTCTCTATTTATGATACGTCTTGCATCAAAAGGAACAAAATTGCATTTTGCATTTATAACAACTCCGTTAGGATGGATAAAGAGAAAATTTACTAGCAAAAGTATTGAATAAGGATCGGTTGTAAGTTGTGGATTTAAAACTTTAAACTCTAAACCCTACAAATGATAAGAAAACTGGACGCATACATACTAAAGAAATTCTTCATAACATTGTTGTTCGCAATGGCTACAATGATAATGATCTATGTCGTAATTGATCTTTTCGATCATTTAAACAAGTTCCTTGATGCCAAAACACCTTTGCTAGGCTATATAATCTACTATACTCTGAAGATCCCTGAAATAATATCTCAAATATTCCCGGTTGTAAGTTTCATGGCTCTGTTATTTACTCTTGGAAATCTTTCAAAATACCAGGAAACTGTTGCAATGATGTCTTCCGGTATCAGTCTGGCCAGGATAGCTATGCCATTTATTGTTACAGGTATATTCTTATCAGCTTTTCATTTCTATTTTTCAGAGATAATTCTTCCTGTTGCCTCACGTAAACACTATGAAGCTGAGAAATTTTATCTGAATAAAAGGAGTCATTTTACAAAAAAGAAAAATGAATATGTTTATCAGGAGAAGAACAGCATTGTTTACATATCACATTACGATGACCATCAGGATGTTGCTATAGGAGTATCAATTCAGGGTATCAGTAACGGAAGGATATCTTTCAGACTGGATGCTGAATCAATGGTATATAATAATTCAAAATGGTCACTTGCAAATGTTACAAGAAGAGAGTTCTTTTCTGATTCCACTTCATACGAACATCTTGATTCCTTGAACATGTTCCTGGATTTCAAACCTGAAGACATAAAGGAGATCGAACTTAAACCTGTTGAAATGGGCTGGTTTGAGCTGGATGAATATATTAAATCCAAAAAGAAGCTTGGTGTCGATATGACAAAATGGGAAGTTGAGAAAATGTCAAAGGTCTCATACAGTCTTATAACACTTGTGCTGATCTTACTAGCGATACCGTTAAGTACAGGAAGAATAAGAAGTTCAACATCAGTTAATTTTGGTATTTCTGTCGGTATTTCTTTTGTGTATTATCTTCTGATAATCATGTTTAAAAACTGGGGTGCTGTAGGTACATTAAATATTATTGTTGCTTCCTGGACCCCGAATTTAATCTTTGGTTCTATCGGAATTATAATGTTAAAATTTACGAAGTGATCCATGAAACCTCTGATCGTTAAAATATCTGATAAATTTGTACCCGAGAAGAGTTATGTGATTAATTTTGTTTTAAAGGAAATACTCGGCATTGAGTATCTAATCCTTACCGGAGAATACAATAACTATATATTTGAATTTCCCAATGGCAAGATACTTACTTTATCTGATGATTTTTTTGCCCGTGTTGAAATTGATTACATTAAACCTGAAAATATCCCGGTAAAATTAAAGATGCTGAACTGTGCAGAGATCGCAGAATTACCGATTATGTTCGGGGATGAAAGAATAAGCATATCAGAAGATCATATCCATTGTGGAATTGATATTATTTCATCAGTGTTCTTTATGATAACCCGCTGGGAGGAAATTGCTGTTCCTGAAAAAGATGAACACGGAAGATTTCCCGGTAAAATAAGTTTGGCTGTGAAGGAAAATTTCATAGGTAGACCGATAGTGAATGAATATGCTATTCTGCTCCGGTCATTTATCATCGAACTTGATCCAGACGTTGAAATGAAAGACCATGAAAATAAGATTACTCTGACTTCAGATATTGACGATTATAGGAAATTTTCAAATTTTAATATTTTTAAAAAACTGGTAGGTGATATTTTAAAGAGACATTCTCTGAAAATGTTCTATCAGAACTTCAGAGACTTCTGTATGAAGATCCTCATTAATTCAAAGGATCCCTACAATACTTTTGAAGAATTGATACAAATATCTGAATTCACTACAGAAAAACCTGTGTTCTTCATTCCGGTAGCTGAAAAGAGTATCTATGACTCAGGTTGGTTCGCTGATCAAGATTTTTCTAAAACAGCTGAATTAATTCTGGAAAACGGGGGAGAGATCGGCCTGCATTACGGTTATGATTCCATGTCATCACTTGATAATATTTTATCTGAGAAAGAACTTCTTGAAAAGAAACTGAATATCAAAGTAGATTCTGTCAGAGCACACTTCCTCAGATTCGATGTGGAAATTTCATTTGATCTTCTTCAGAAAGCTGGTTTTAAGAATGAGTATTCTCTCGGTTATTCAAGGTATGCAGGTTTCAGATGTGGTACCAGTTATCCGTTCAGACCATGGAATTTTAAAGAAAGAAAACCTTACGATATTATTGAGCATCCCTTGATCGTAATGGATGCAACACTTAATTCTCACATTAAAATGAATAAGACCGAGATCATCGATGAAATTAAAAAATATAAGCATATCATTGATGCTTATGGTGGTGATCTGATCCTTCTTCTGCACAATTCATCTCCTGAATTTGTTTTTAAAGCATTTAAAGAAGCATTGAAATTATAACTATAAACTATAAGCCCAGAACTAATTTTTATTATTGATTATTCTCCTTTAAATACGGATATTTAAGAGTAATCTTAACCGGGGATGTATTTTATGGACACTCAAGGTTTGATCGACTTTATCAGTAACTCAAAGAAAAAGACACCTGTGGAAGTATTTGTCAAAGGTGATCTCAGCAAGATAGATTTTTCAAAAGTTAAATATTTCGGAAATGATGATTTCGGAACGATTATAGGAGAATGGCTTGAGGTTGAGTCAATTCTTGTTGACAATTGTGATATGATACTCGATGTCCATATTAAGAATGACAGACGTAATTCTGCTGTACCAATGATAGATCTCAAGAACATTAACTCACGTATCGAACCGGGTGTATTTATCAGAGAAACGGCTGAAATAGGTAATAACTGTATTATTATGATGGGATCAGTTATAAATGTCGGAGCGGTTATCGGTGACGAAACAATGATCGATCTGAATGTGGTCATTGGTGGCAGAGCTCTGATCGGCAAGAGGTGTCATATTGGTGCAGGAGCGGTAATTGCTGGAGTTATAGAACCACCTTCGGCTCAGCCGGTAGTGATTGAAGACGGTGTAGTTATAGGTGCAAATGCGGTCATCCTTGAAGGAGTAAGGGTAGGAAAGAATGCAGTAGTGGCAGCAGGAGCAGTAGTTACGGAAGATGTTCCGGAGGAAATGGTAGTGGCCGGAACTCCAGCGAAAGTAATTAAAAAAAGAGATGAAAGAACGAATTCAAAGACCGCATTGGTGGATTCGTTGCGAAAGCTGTAACTTTCGGAGTGGACAGTTAGTTAGCCTATCTCAGCGGTATATAACTTAATTAACCGCAGGTTTTAACCTGTGGAGAAAAGGAAAAACTATGAAGAGAACGATACTAATAATACTAATATCTCTAACAATGCTTTCAGCTTTCGTAAAACTTCACGAATATGCAGTAGTAAAGATATCAGGTCTTGATGATATAAAATTTCTTCAGGACAACAAAATTGATATAGACCGAACAAGTTTCACTGCAAAAGGATTACCTGAATCTATTAAGGTATATGTAACAGAAGAAGAATTTTCCATGTTGACTGAAGCAGGTTACACTGTTAGCTGGACACCATTGCAAATCCCTAAAGATGCAACTCAATTCTACGACAACCAGTCTATTGGAGATTCAATGCTTGCTTGGCAGAATAGATATCCTGAGATATGTCAAAGAATACAGATAGGAACGACTGTACAGGGAAGAGAATTATGGGTACTTAAGATCACAGACAGCCTTGACATAGAAGAAGCAGAACCAGAAGTAAAGTTCGTTTCGACAATGCACGGTGATGAAGTTACCGGAATGGAAATGGAAATGTATATGATCGAGGATATTCTTCAAGGATATTACGCAGATAATGATACAATGCAGTTTATAGTAAACAACACTGAGCTATACATAATGCCATTAATGAATCCAGATGGAAATGAACTTGGACAGAGATATAATGCTAACTATATTGATTTAAACAGAAATTTCCCTGAAGGAACTTATTATGAACCTGATACGATATTAGTCAGCACAATTCCTGAGAACCAGGCAATGATCAGCTGGACAAAAGCACACAACTTTATTCTATCGACAAACTTTCACGGTGGAGCTGAAGTTGCCAATTTTGTATTTGATAAGGATTTTGGTGTAGCAAATGGTGCCTATGCTGCAGCTCCTGATGATGCTCATGCTTACTGGCTGGCTTATGGTTATGCAAGCAGGAATCCAAGATTGTTCGGCAGTTCTTCATTTACGGATGGAGTAACCAATGGATGTGACTGGTATTCAATAGATGGCGGAATGCAGGACTGGAACTACAGATATCATAATGATATGGACATGACACTGGAAATATCCGGTACAAAATGGCCTTCTTACAGCTCAATGCCGGTTTATTGGCAAGAGAATAGAAATTCAATGTTCTGGTACTTATCAGCTGCTCATAAAGGTATCTACGGGGTAGTCACTGATTCTGTGTCAGGTGTACCTGTTGCAGCAACTATCCAGATAGCAGGTATTGACAAAGATTATTACACAGATCCTGATAAAGGGGATTATTACAGAATACTGATACCGGGAACATATACAATGACCGTTTCCTGTCCGGGGTACTTTCCTCAGACAATAGATAATATCGTAGTTACTGATGATACAGGGGTTTTTAAAGAAGCAACTGAAGTAAATGTCCAGCTTGTTAAAAATACAGGGATAGACAATGAACAATTTACAATGGACAATTTACAATTAGAACAAAATTATCCGAATCCGTTCAATCCGACAACAACAATTTCTTTCATCAATGATAAACATCAAAATATAAGCATAAATATATATGATCAGGCAGGAAAACTGGTCGAGAAAGTTGTTGACAATAAATTCACAGCCGGAAAGTTCTCATTTGAATTTAACGGAGATAAATTATCAAGTGGAATTTACTACGGTGTGCTTAGAACGGACGATGGAATAGTTCAGGCAAATAAAATGGTCTTAATTAAATAATAATAGGAAGAGTAATGAATAATAAAGAGATGCTGGAGATCGCAAAAGATCTGAATAGTTTCATCGATAATTCACCAACAAGTTCGCACTGTGTGGTTGAATCAGAAAAGATTCTAAAGAAGGCAGGATATAAAAAACTTGAAGAATCTCAAAAGTGGAATCTAAAAGCAGGTGATAAATTTTACATTGTCAGACATAATACTTCTTTGATAGCAGGTATAATAGGGAAGAAGAAACCTAATGTTGCAGGTTTTAGAATGATCGGATCACATACTGATTCACCGGCGATCAAACTTAAACCCAACTCTCTTTACACAAAAGGAGGTTGTGTTCAACTTGCAACAGAGATCTACGGAGGGCCGATATTTGCCAGCTGGATGGATAAGGACCTTTCTCTTGCTGGAAGAGTGGTTATCAAAAAGGGATCAGGTTATGAGATAAAACTTGTTGAACTGGACAATTTGATCTTCAATATTCCGCAACTTGCGATCCATTATAACAGTGATGTTAATAAAGCTTACAATATAAACCCGCAGGATCATTTAGTCCCTGTTATCGGTCTTAGTGAAGAAAAACTGACCGATGAATGGATGAAAGAACAGATCGCAAAAAAGTTAAAAGTAAAAGGTTCTGAAATCGTAAATTATGATATGGAGATCTATCCTGTTCAGAAAGGGGTGATATCAGGTATGAACGATGAGTTCATAAGTAACAGGAATATTGATAATAAATCTATGGTACATGCGTCTATTAAAGCAATTCTTGATGCTAAAACATCAGACAGTACCCAGATCATTGCATTATATGACAATGAGGAAGTGGGTTCTTCGACCACAAACGGCGGGAATTCATCATTGACAGCAGATATTCTTGAAAGGCTTTCAGGCAGTAGAGAGGATTATTTCAGAGCGATTTCAGTATCATATTACATGAGCGCTGACGGAGCACATGCTTTTCATCCTAACTACGGTGGAAAGTTCGATGATAAGAACACAGTTTATATAAACAAAGGTCCGGTGATAAAGATCAATGCGAATACAAGATATGCAACAACTGCAGAATCATCTTCAGTATTTGAGATGATATGCAAGAAGAAAAAGATACCATATCAGAAATTTGTGAACAGGTCTGATGTAAGAGGCGGAGGAACGATCGGTTCAATGATAGCAACAAATATCGGCATCAGGACTGTTGATGTTGGAAATGCTTTGTGGGCAATGCATTCCACCAGAGAGACTTGCGGAGTAGATGATCATATGTACATGATCGAAGCTATGAAAGGATTTTTAGAGTACTAAAAATCCTTTCCAGTGACCAGTGGACAGTGAACACCGGTCAGTTGTAAAGGCGTATGGATATACGCCTTTTTTTATTCTTGCAAAATTAACTGAATTTTATTAAAATAAATACATAAGTTAGAAAATAGCTATTAGATAAATATGACAAAGGAGGTACTATGTTTGCGATCATGAACAGTAGAGGTGAAAGTATTTATTTATTGAAAGGTGGGGATATTGTCAGTTATAAAAATCATCCCAATATTCCAGGTCACAGTACTTTGTACATAGGTGATTTTACTTGTGGTTTCTATAAAAATGATAAATGTATAAAGATAATAAATGAATTGATGGAAGCTATCAAGATGGCGAAAAAAGGATACACAATGCGCCCGGATGACGAGTAGTTAAGTACTGACCACTGATCACTGTCCACTGACCACTATGAAAACACAGTTTTCATTCTCTTCATAGCTTCTTCTATTGTTGACCGTGGGCAGGCAAAGTTAAGTCTCATAAAACCTTCTCCACCGGCTCCGAAGGCTGAACCATCGTTTAGACCAAGCTTTGCTTCTTTGACCATTTTATCGACAAGTTCTTTCTGAGAATAACCATACTCCCTGAAATTCAGCCAGGCAAGATAAGTTGACTGAGGCCGTTGCATTTTTATCTTAGGTAGATGTTCTTTGAAAAAATTCTCCATATAATCAATATTACCTTCAAGGTAGATCAGAAGCTCGTTCAGCCAGTCATTTCCGTGTCTGTAAGCAGCTTCTCCGGCAATTATGCCAAAAAGGTTCGATCCATGAATACCTTTTGCATCCATGTATTTCTGAAATTTATTCCTTTTTTCCTCATCAGGAATGATCAATGCAGAAAAACCGAGACCTGCAAGATTAAATGTTTTACTTGGAGCTACACAGGTTATCGTATTCTGAGCAATTTTCTCTGACAGCGAGGAAGTACATATATGTTCATTTCCACTGAAAATAATATCCTGATGTATCTCGTCTGAAATAAGGATAACACCGTTATCAGCACAGAATTCAGCCATCTTAGTAAGTTCATCTGCAGTGAAAACTTTTCCAACAGGATTGTGAGGGCTTGAAATTATCATCATTTTAGTATCCGGATCAGATAATTGATCCTCTAACTGATCAAAGTTGATCTCATACCCATTTTTAGTTTGGATAAGCTGATTATTTACAAGTTTTCTGTTGTTCCTGTCACAGGCATATATGAACGGATAATAGACAGGTGTCTGAATTATAATTCCATCACCTTCTTTTGTAAAACAGTCCACGAAGAAATTAACAGCAGGAACGATCCCGGGAGAAAATGATATCCAGTCGCTTTGGATCTTCAAGTTGTGTCGTCTGAATTCCCAGTCAGTGATAGCTTCTTTAAGACTCCTGGGATGAAGTGTATATCCGTAGGCACCATGTTTAGCTCTGTCGATCAAAGCTTCTATAACTTTTGGAGGGGCTTCAAAGTCCATATCTGCGACCCACATCGGAAGAACATCTTTTTCTCCGAAGATCAAATGGTTGATATCCCATTTGATACAATTTGTGTTTCTACGGTCGATCCCTTTATCAAAATTACATTTATTTTTCATTAAAACAAACCATCGATCAATTCATCATCTGCAATGTTCGGGAGGGTAACTTTAAGATCAGGATTAGCTTCCATTGCTCTTTTTATAGCGAAAACTGCCCCTTCATTTCTGGCCCAGCTTCTTCTGCTGATACCGTTGTTCACATCCCAGAATAGCATTGACTTAAGCCTTATGTCTGACTGAGGAGTACCATCAAGCAGCATTCCAAAACCTCCATTAATAACTTCACCCCAGCCGACACCTCCACCGTTGTGGATAGAGACCCAGGTAGCACCCCTGAATGAATCTCCGATAACGTTCTGAATAGCCATATCTGCTGTAAAAGACGAACCGTCATATATATTGGAAGTTTCTCTGTAAGGAGAATCAGTTCCTGAAACATCATGGTGATCTCTGCCAAGTACGATAGGAGCAGTAATATATCCTTCTTTTATAGCTTTGTTAAAAGCCTTGGCGATCTTTATTCTACCTTCTGCATCAGCATAAAGGATCCTTGCCTGTGAACCAACAACAAGCTTGTTCTCCTGAGCACCTTTTATCCATTTGATATTATCCTGCATCTGCTGAGTGATCTCAGCGGGGGATGTTTTTGCCATTTCTTCGAGAACTTCTATTGCTATCTTGTCACTTTTCAACAGATCTTCAGGATCAGATGAAGTACAGACCCATCTGAAAGGACCAAAACCGAAATCAAAGCACATTGGCCCCATAATATCCTGCACATAGGAAGGGTATTTAAAATTTCCATCTTCTTTCATTATATCAGCACCGGCTCTGCTTGATTCAAGAAGGAAAGCATTGCCATAATCAAAGAAATACATACCTTTAGCAGTCAAAGCATTTACAGCTGAAACGTGTCTTCTTAGAGATGCCTGAACTTTTTCTTTGAACAACTCAGGTTTTTCAGCCATCATTATAACTGAATCTTCATAGCTTTGACCAACAGGATAATAACCACCTGCCCAGGGATTATGAAGCGAAGTCTGGTCTGAACCTATCTCAACAAAAATATTTTTTTCAACGAATATTTCCCATAGATCAACGATATTTCCCTGATATGCTAAAGAAACCGCTTCTTTGTTCGCTTTCGCTTTTCTGATCCTTTCTAACAGTTCATCAAGATCTTCATAAACCTCATCGACCCATCCCTGAGAATGTCTCGTATGGACAGCTTTAGGGTTTATCTCTGCAATTACTCCGATAGCTCCGGCTATGACAGCTGCTTTGGCCTGAGCACCAGACATTCCACCAAGACCGGAAGTAACGAATAATTTACCGCCAAGACCATCCTTGCCTATCTTTCTGCCTGCATTAAGTACAGTTATTGTTGTACCGTGAACTATTCCCTGAGGTCCGATATACATGAATGAACCAGCTGTCATTTGACCATACTGAGAAACACCAAGTGCATTGAATTTTTCCCAGTCATCAGGTTTTGAGTAATTCGGGATGACCATTCCATTTGTTACAACAACTCTCGGTGCATCTTTATGAGAAGGAAAGAGACCCATTGGATGACCAGAATACATGACCAGCGTCTGCTTATCTGTCATTTCAGAAAGATATTTCATAGTTAATCTATACTGAGCCCAGTTTTGAAAAACAGCTCCATTTCCGCCGTAAGTAATAAGTTCGTGAGGATGCTGAGCTACTGCATGATCAAGATTGTTCGATATCATAAGCATTATAGCAGCAGCCTGTTTACTTTTATGCGGGAATTCTTCTATAGATCTGGCTGTTATTTTGTAACTTGGTCTGAAACGGTACATGTAAATACGACCATATAGTTTTAATTCTTCAGCAAATTCTTTAGCAAGAACTGAATGATGTTCCTTGTCAAAATATCTCAAAGCATTTTTTATGGCTAATTTTTTCTCAGCCAAGGATAAAATATCTTTTCTTTTTGGTGCATGGTTGATATTAGGATCATATTGTTTCAATTCAGGAAGTACTTTCGGTATTCCTTCCATGATCTCTTTCTGGAATTCATTGATCATATCTTCTCTCCTGTTGATATTATTTAAAGAGGGAAGATATTGCATTTATTGGTTAAATTCAATTTTTTTTATAATGAAAAAAACAAATAATAATTTAAAAATAGTATGAAATCGAGAATTTATTCGTTAAATTAGCGCCTCTTTACAAAATCATAGGAGAAAGCATGATTAGCTTATCAAATATAACGAAAAATATGAGTGGAGTTCCATTATATACCGGTGCAAGTTTTCAAATAAATCAGGGAGAAAAGATCGGTCTGGTGGGACCGAACGGAACCGGCAAAACAACTTTTTTCAGACTTATTGTAGGTGAATTGAAACCTGATGAGGGAACAATAAGTATTCAAAATAATACGAGGATCGCTTATTTTTCTCAAAATGTGGAGGAAATGTCAGGAAGAAGTGCACTTGATGAGGTTATTTCAGGAAATGAAAGGATCAGCATACTCTCAGAGAGATTGCACGAATATCATACAAGACTCTCCGATCTTGAACTGGATCAGAGTGAAATGGATACTATTTTAGAAAAAATGGGTGATGATCAGGTGGAATATGAAGCAATCGGAGGTTATGAAATAGAATCCAATGCACAGGAAATACTTACGGGTCTCGGTATTTTTCCTGAAGATCATAGCAAACCTGTAGAAGATTTTTCCAGTGGCTGGAAAATGCGTATTGCTCTTGCAAAAGTTCTTATCATGAACCCTGATCTCATATTGATGGATGAGCCTACAAATTATCTTGATATGGAAACTATAATCTGGCTTGAAGAGTGGTTGGTCAAGTTCAAAGGAGCTTTTCTCTTAACAACTCATGACCGTGAATTTATGAACAGGGTCGTAAAAAAGATAATTGAAGTTTCAAATGGAAAGGTGACAACTTTTTCAGGTGATTATAATTTTTATGAGAGGGAGAAAGAAATATTGATCCGAAACAATGCCGCCAAATTCTCACGTCAGCAGAGTATGTTAAAAAAAGAGGAAGAGTTTATCGCAAGGTTCAAAGCAAGAGCAAGTCATGCAGCTCAGGTACAGTCCAGGGTCAAGAAAATTGACAAGATAGAGAAGGTCGAGCTTGTTCCTGACGAGAACGAGATCAATATTGAATTAGCCGAAATACCAAGAGGAGGGAATGATGTTATTTCTATAAAAGATCTTGGAAAGAGCTGGCAAAATTCAGATGGAAGTGAAAAGAAGGTATTTTCCGGACTTACAGCAATGGTTGAAAGGCAAAATAAGATCGCGGTAGTGGGTGTGAACGGAGCCGGAAAGTCAACTTTCTTAAGAGTTATCAGTCATCAGGTAAAAATGACAGAGGGTGAAGCCATTATCGGGCCGAGTATTTCAATAGGTTATTTTGGTCAAACCACACTAGAACATTTGAATTCTGAAGCTACGGTACTTGAAGAAGTTCAGTCTAAGCTACAGCAAATGACAGAACCGTCCGTAAGAAATCTTTTAGCATCTTTTTTATTCAGAGGAGATGAAGTATATAAAAAAATAAAGTACCTTTCCGGAGGAGAAAAAGCCCGTGTAATATTAGCGTATCTTCTTTCAACACCGCACAATTGTCTGATCCTTGATGAGCCTACGAATCATCTTGATATTAAATCCAGGGTAATACTGTTAGATGCCTTGAAGCAATATCAGGGAACAATTTTACTTGTAAGTCATGACAGATATTTTCTAAAAGAACTTGTCAATCGAGTTTTTGAAGTTGATCATGGTCTGATAAAGATCTATGATGGTGGATATCAACATTACCTTGACTGCAAAGATCAAAAAAACTAAGAGTCAACATTATTATTGTTTTCTTCTATATAAAGGATTATATTTAGGCATAATTTAATATTATAACTTTGGAACAGGGAAGATTTGGTTTAACAAATGGATAATCTAAGAACATTCATATCGGGTTTAATAACCGGTTCACTGATCTTACTGATCTTTTATTTTTATTCTCACCGTGATGGGGTGGAAAAAGTTCAACCGGTAGTTACACATGGATCTCAGGAAATAAATGTTTCCAGAGAAAATGCGATTACTAAAGCTGTCAAAGAAGTAAGTCCGTCTGTTGTCGGTATCAATGTAGTTAAAGTAAAAAAACAAAAAGTGAAGACAGTTTTTGACAATGACCCTTTCTTTTCAAATTTTTTTCCACCACAGTACAGAAATAAGGCTATTCCAAGTGCAGGAAGTGGTTTTATTTATTCTCCGGACGGATACATAATAACGAACAATCATGTCATTACAGATGCAAAGCAGATCATAATTACAACAACTGAAGGTAAAGAGTATCAGGCTAAAATAGTTGGATTTGATGAAAGAAGTGATATCGCAGTTCTTAAAATAGACGTTGAAGAACATAAATTTGCAAAAATGTCGGATGAAGAACTGATAAGAGGTGAGTGGGTTATCGCTTTCGGGAATCCATATGGTCTATTTGAATATGTTAACAATCCATTGATAACTGTTGGTGTGATATCAGGTGTTGATATTAATTTCGGTTTCAGTGCAAAGGACAGACACTTTTATGAAAATATGATACAGACAGATGCTTCGATCAATCCCGGTAACAGCGGGGGTCCTCTGGTCAACTCTGAGGGTGAGGTTGTCGGTATGAACACAATGATCTACTCAAAAGAAGGTGGAGGCAGCATTGGAATAGGTTTTGCTATACCGATCAACAAGGTCATAAGTATTGCAAATACACTGATAGAGAGTGGTGAGATCAACAGAAATATTTATTTCGGATTTAAACTTGCAGATTTACCGGATCAGGTCACTGATGATAAAAAACCAAACGGAGTACTTGTTGAAAAGATCCAGGCAGACAGTCCTGCTGAAAAAGCTGGTTTTGAAATAGGTGACGTTATTATAGCAGTAGAAAATGTTAAGATAAATAACTACTATGACATGGGCAAAGCTCTACTTGAAGCTAAAGATTACAAAGTAGGTGACAGGGTCGAGTTCATTGTTCTGAGAGATTCAAAGTATAAAAAGCTTGTAATGATACTTGAAGCATTCAAAAAATAAATTTATATAGGGAGACAGTATGGCTTTCAAACTTGCAAACGGAAGTGGTAAGGTGATAAGAAAGATCCTCTGGATAGTTCTTATCATAGGAGTTGTGCTATACGTTCAGATGTATTATCATGAATACCTATCCTACCTGATGATGGTAGTTCTGGGTTTCTTTGTAATTGTATTTTTCTTTTCTTTCTGGTTTTTCAGAGATCCTGAAAGATATCCTGAAATGGAGGATGAAAATGACAGGGCAATTATCGCTCCGGCTGACGGTAAAGTGATCAAGGTCGACAAATACCTGGATGAAGAGTACAGGATGGAGGAATCTCAGATAGTATCCATTTTTATGAGTGTTTTCAATGTTCATGTAAACAGGTATCCGGTTAAAGGTAAAGTTGAATATGTGAACTATAAAAAAGGTAAATTCATGGCTGCCTGGAACGATAAGGCGAGTGAATATAATGAACAGGCCATTGTCGGTATAAATGCGAACGGTAATCACGTTACTGTTAAGCAGATAGCCGGTCTGATAGCCCAGAGAATAGTATGTTATGCTGATGTAGGCGATGAAGTTGAACAGGCTCAAAAGCTGGGTCTGATAAAATTCGGTTCAAGGGTTGATATAATTTTACCTGACGAGACAGATATAAAGGTAAAGGTCGGTGATAAAGTTAAAGCAGGTGAGACCGTGATCGGAGAATTTTTTAACTAGGAGTAAAAATGGGTAGAAGGATGTCAATCTTTCCAAATTCTCTGACGATAGGGAATATGTTCTTCGGTTTCTGGTCTGTATTATCCTCTATAGAAGGGAATTACATATGGGGTGCTTATTTTGTTCTTCTCGGAGGTGTATGCGATGCATTGGACGGCAAAGTTGCAAGACTTGTAAAAAGTACATCTGATTTTGGAGTTGAATTCGATTCACTTGCTGATATAATTACTTTCGGAATGGCTCCTTCTATACTCATGTACAGTCTGTACAAGAATGTATATATTGACAAATATCCAGGACTGGAAGATCTAAAGCATCTGATAATATTCTTTTCCTTTCTGCCTTTGATGTTCACTGGAATACGACTTGCAAGATTCAATACTGAATTGGTCGGACATTCCAAAAAATTCTTCTCAGGGTTACCGTCACCAGCGGCAGCAATGACAATAATCTCTTTCGTTCTTTTTGAATTTGAGACTTACGGCTCTCTCAAGCACTTTAAATGGTTGACAGCAACATCTATCATTGTATCATATCTTATGATATCCCGGATAAAATATCAGGGTTTTCCTATAATGTTCAAAAGAAAAGAGAATTTTATAAAAAGAAACCTTAAGATACTGAGTGTTATTCTGCTCATATTCGTAGTAGTAAAGTTTAAAATGTCATTGCTATTCCCGCTGATGTTATTTTTTGTTCTCTCTGGAGTAGTGGGCAGTATTATCGAAAAAATGAAATCTGAAGATAAAGAAATTGAGAACGAAACGGAATAATATGTTTACTGGTCTTATCAAAGAAATAGGGAATATCAAAAACATCAAAAACATCGGTGACGGTGCAGAAATCACTGTAGGAAGCACTATCGTAACCGAGGATGCTGCTATCGATGATTCAATAGCTGTCAATGGTGTATGTTTAACAGTTGTTGCGGTTGATAAAGGATCTTTTACTGTTCAGGCAGTGAAAGAAAGTTTGAACCTTACAACCCTGAATAAATTGAAATTGATGGAAAAAGTAAATCTTGAACCTGCGATGAGAGTTTCAGACAGACTTGGTGGGCATATTGTTCAGGGACATGTTGATGCGAAGGGAAAAATATCCAAGATAGTCAACAATATTACTGGAACAGAATTTACGATAAATTATCCAGGAGAACTGAAGAAATATATTGTTCATAAAGGTTCAGTATGCATTGACGGTATAAGTTTGACGGTTGCGGAAGTGAATGATAATTATTTTAGACTTGCTATAATCCCTCACACATTAAAAAGAACTACCGCTCAATACTGGAAGACCGGGACTGAATTAAATATTGAAACTGATATCATCGGAAGGTATATAGAAAGTATGTTAAAAAATAAAGACTCTGGATTAACGATGGATCGTTTAACGGAACTCGGGTATTGAGATAGTGACCAGTGACCAGGTAGAATATTGTTCACCTGAATTTATTAAAGGGTCTGAAGTATAAAAAATAAAAACATTAGGGATAAATAATGCTTAGTAAAATTGAAGACATAGTTGAAGACATAAAACATGGTAAAATGATCATACTTCTTGATGATGAAAACAGAGAGAACGAGGGTGATCTGGTAATGGCGGCAGAATTAGCTACACCTGAAACTATAAATTTTATGACCAAATATGCAAGAGGTCTTATTTGTATGCCTGTGACTGAAGATCTCGCTAAGCAAAAAGAATTAGAACTGATGACAAATAACAATACTGATGCCAAGCATACTAATTTTACAATATCAGTTGATTATATACACGGTACAACAACAGGTATTTCTGCTTTCGACAGGTATAAATCAGTCAATGCGTTAATAGATGATAATTCAAAACCATCTGATTTTGCAAAACCGGGTCATATGTTCCCTTTGATCGCAAGGAACGGAGGAGTGCTCGTAAGATCAGGCCACACAGAGGCAGCGGTAGACCTGTCCAGAATGGCTGGATTAAAACCTGCAGGTGTAATCTGTGAGATAATGAACGAAGACGGTTCAATGGCACGATTGCCTGAACTTAAGGTCTTTGCAAAAAAACACGGTATCAAACTTGCGACAATTCAGGACCTTATTGAGTACCGCAGGCAAAGGGAAAAACTCGTTGAGTGTGAAACTGTTGCAGATCTTCCTACTATGTATGGAGAATTCAAGATAAAATACTATTTGTCAAAAATAGATGATCAGGAGCATATAGCTTTGGTCAAAGGAGATGTTAAGACTGAAGAACCTGTTCTGGTCAGGGTACATTCAGAATGTCTTACCGGAGATGTTTTCGGTAGCGGCAGATGTGACTGTGGTGACCAGCTTCATGCAGCATTGGAAATGATATCCAAAGAAGGACGTGGAGTTCTTGTTTATATGCGTCAGGAAGGCAGAGGAATAGGCCTCAGAGCAAAGATAAAAGCATATCATTTACAGGACAATGGACTTGATACTGTGGAAGCTAACGAAGAACTCGGTTTTCCTGCAGATCTTAGGGATTACGGTATAGGTGCTCAGATCCTTGTTGATCTGGGAATTAAGAACATAAGGCTTATGACCAATAATCCTAAAAAACTAGTAGGTTTACAGGGTTATGGTTTGAAAAATGTTGAAAGAGTGCCTATTGAGGTAGGCTGTAAGGTCGAGAATGAACACTATCTTAAAACAAAACGTGACAAGATGGGACACATGATACTGGG
This sequence comes from Candidatus Delongbacteria bacterium, assembly GCA_016937995.1. Taxonomy (GTDB): domain Bacteria; phylum UBA4055; class UBA4055; order UBA4055; family UBA4055; genus WTAK01. The sequence continues at coordinate 6,571 of JAFGVM010000071.1, read as the reverse complement.
TAAGAAATAATCAATGATCAATGATCAAAATCAGAAATACTGTGACATCTGTGGAGAAGGTTTTACAGGTGTTTTTTACGGTAAAGGTTCAAGATACAAAATATTGCAGTGTCCTAAATGTGAACTTTTATGGTCAGATCCACTTACCACTCAAAATTTTGATAAAGCAATTGATTCAGAATACTGGGCAGAGGATGTTTATCTTAAAGAGGAAAGTTTTCAGAAGGAAAGATTTAGAAAGCAGCTTGCAGGTATTCTAAAATTAATTCCTGATATCAAGATTAAGAAAATACTCGATGTGGGATCGGGATTGGGATTTTTTCTTGACGTTTGCGAGGAATTCGGATTACAGGCTGAAGGTTGTGATATTAACCATAATGCAGTAGAATATTGTAACAAAAGAAAAATAAGATCACGTTTTGGAGCATTGGATAATTTTTATGATCAAAACTCATTCGATATGATTTTTGCATTTAATCTTATAGAACATCTTCCTCATCCTAAAGAATTTCTTTTGGAGTGTAAGAGAATTCTAAGAAATGAAGGCTCATTGATAATTGAAACTCCTACTCAGAACAGTCTGATTCATAAATTTGCCAGGCTTGGAGATAAATTGACCGGTCACAGACTGAATTACTATGGAGTAAATCCAGACGGTCATATTCATAAGTTCAGTTCGAAAACATTTGAAATTTTGAAAGATCTCGGTTTTGAGATAGAATTAAATGAAAAAATAAATTCACCGATAAGAGAGATTATCGGAAAGACCTCTTATTTAAGCACTTTTAATAAATATGCTGTACGATTTTCAATACCGTTATTATGGTTTTTAGCTGATCTTTTCGGTATGCAAAACAGAGTTTTTGTAGTACTCAAATTAACGAAATAAAAAAACTCCGATAGATCGGAGTTTTTTTGTAGCGGTACACGGATTTGAACCGCGGACACGTGGATTATGATTCCACTGCTCTAACCAACTGAGCTATACCGCCATAAACCGATGCAAATATAAAATAAAATAAAAACCTTGGCAAGTGCTTTTTTATAATAATTTGATATTAATCATTAGAAATTTGAAATAATTTTCATTACTTTCCGTTAACTTTGGTAATATAAGGAGATGTTCAGATGAAAAAGATATTCTATTTTGTTATAATAAGCTTGATCTTGGTTTTTGCCGGCTGCTCAAAAAAAGATAATTCTTCTAAAGGTATTGATGCTGTTAAAATTTACAAGAATACAAATCCATCTGACAAAAATTTTAAATATACCACAAAAGAACTTTTTTCAGTTGGTGAATATGAAGAAGATATCGCTGACACAAATGTTGTTCTGAATGATATTTCAATGGTGAAAACTGACAGTAAAGGGAATCTGTATATCCTTGATAGAAGAAAGTCAGTTGTAAAGAAGTTCGATACGAAAGGAGAATATATTCTTTCAATGGGGAAGAGAGGTAACGGTCCAGGGGAGATGGTCCGTCCATCTGATATGGTCATCTCGGAAGATACTATCTACGTTTCTGATATGAGAGCACGGAAAGTTCTGAAATTTGATTCGGACGGTAATTATATCAGTGATATTTTGATGCCCAGAGATACAGGTACTCCAAGATCGTTCACAAAATTTAATAACGATAAGTTTGTAGGTATGTTATCCAACGTTTCTAGAAACAGCGGTGCAAGGGTAATGACTATTCAACTTTCTATCTTTGACAGGAAGTTCAACGTTCTCCATTCACTCTATTCTGAATCTTTTGATTTTGACTGGGAAACTTATAATCCGATGGACCATATCATTGAATTCACGACTGATAACGAAAAAGTATATGTTGTCGAAACGAGTAACAGTAAATATTCCATAAAAGTTTACGATTCAGATGGAAAACATATTGAAACAATAAAGAAAAATTTTGCCCGTATCAGATACAGTGATGAGGAAATTGCCTACATGAAAGAGATCACAGAAAGAAGATTCAGAAGAGCAAATATAGATACTGATAAAATGACCTTTAAAAATTCTATTAAAAAATTGTACATTGATAAAAATGGTTATTTACTGGTTGAAAGTGCACGGAAAACTGAAAAATCTGATCAGTTCCAATTTGTAGTTGACATATTTAAATCAGGTGTTTTTTTGAACACAGTTAATTTTAATAAAGATAATGATTTTTACAGAGCTGAGGATGAATTTAGTAAAGTATTTGTTGATGATAAGTTGCTGATTTATGATGATACAAATATGATCGTAAAAGTTTACAGCTACTGATACCTCAGAAATGCAAAAAATCCCATATAAAGAACTAAATTATTAGTTTGACATTTTTTTTTTATTTACTTAATATCCTTGTCTTGAAGATAAATGATTAATAATAAAAAACGGAAAAGACTTTTATGAAAAGGACTTTATCAATCCTGATACTTTTGATGCTCGTCTTGTATATGTATGCACAAATCGACACCGCACCTGAAAGTAAACAGGATTCTTTATCAGTAACTGAAACAGATTCAACTGTTTTTGCTGAGCCTGTAAAAGAGCTTAGCGATGAAGAAAAGCTTTGTAAAGAAGTTGCCGAAGAATTTACAAAGATCAGCGATGAATGGGATGTAACCCGAGATTATGATATTCTTCTTCCCCGGATTATAGGATTTATGGAAGATTTTTTCAAATCAGGAGAAGATCCTAACAAAATTACTGCAGTAGAACTTGAGAAGATCAGAGTAGCAATTCTGGAATTGAAAGATAACGGTGTTTCTGAAACACTGAGAAATCTACTCGAAAATAATTTATCATGGATAGACAAAGAATTGGCCGGAGAAATTGAGAATCCGGCACTTGTAGGTCATCTTTCTAAACCAATGCAGGATCAACTTACTGCAATTGACGATCTTATCAGACTTGAAGCAGCTGATAACAATGGTATAAAGGACTATGGTGATAAATTACAAAGCTCATACAAGGTTCTTATGAGATATACCATTGGTTACGATGAAATGCTTGACAATATTTACGCAGAAGTTACACGTGTAACAGATAAAAGGGTCTACTTCCTTTACATTGATGATGACTTACAGGAAAAACTTGAACTTTTCTCAAAGAAACTTGGAGATTATGTTAGAGGTAATAAAGAGAAGTATCTCGAAGAGATCGCAACTAACATTGAGACCACATATCAGGCAAAAAAGAAAGCTGAAGAAGAAGATGATGAGTTAAAATCAAAAGAACTTCATGAAAAATGGCTCGATGCGAAAGCAGTTACGATAGACAATGTTTACTCTACCGAGGTTACAAGAATACTTGGAGTAGTTAACCAGTACAGAAGTTTTAACGGTACTTACGATGTAGGCAATGAACTGGTTAAGAAATTAATTGATGATGATCCGGAATTTGAAACATACTTTAAAAATATACTTAAAATTAAATTTGCCCAGGACCTGGGTTCTGCATCAAAAAAATATTTTAGATTTGACGTCGATTCTGGTTTTAGAACATACAGAACTAACGTCTTGATTTTCACATTTATGTTCTTCATTCTTTTCTTTTATGTTTTTCTCACCGTTAGAAAAAAGAAAGATTCGATCTTTATAAGAAGGATCCCCGGCCTGGATGCGATCGATGAAGCAGTAGGAAGAGCAACAGAAATGGGTAAACCCATTATATATGACTCGGGATTAGGTGGATTCACTGAGCCTCAGACTATTGCAAGTATGCTTATTCTGAGAAGTGTTGCAAAAAAAGTCGCTGAATTTAAAGCTGAGATAATTTATCCTGCCTATGACCCTATCGTTCTTCAGATAGCAGAAGAAATGATAGCATCAGGTTTTTTAGATGCAGGTTATCCTGAAGATCATAAAAAAGATAACTGTTTTTTTCTTGTACAGGACCAGTTTGCTTTTGCAGCAGGTCTATCAGGTATAATTGCCAGAAAGAAACCGGCTACAGCACTTCACTTTGGTTATTATGCCGCTGAGTCATTACTGATATCAGAAGCTGGTTTTGCAGCAGGAGCTATACAGGTCGCAGGTACTGTTTCAGCTGCTCAGCTGCCATTCTTCATTACTGCATGTGATTACACTTTGATAGGTGAGGAACTTTATGCAGCTGCAGCTTATCTTTCAAGAGATGCCCAAATTTTATCAAATCTGAAACTTTCTGATTACGGAAAGCTGATATTTGGTAGTTTGTTCGTTATCAGTACTATATTACTGACTTTAAATCCAGAATGGACGTTTATAAGAGACTTGTTGTCAACACATTAATAAAAAAGGATAATGATAAAATGAAAAAAGAAATACCAATTTTATTAGGACTTATTGCTGCCAGCTTATGGTATCTGGAGTTCTTCTTTGCAGGGATGTTCTTTGATAATCTTAAGATATTTTTTTCCAACGGATTGAAAATCGGTGGTGTAGTAGGAATAATGATCGCTGCATATTCTGTTGTAAGACAGAATTACTATAAAATAAAGTACAACAATGAAAGGTACTACTCTATTCTGAGAGTATCAATGATAATTCTTATGATATTCCTTGGTGTTCAAAGAGGAACAGCGGCCGGAACACCTTTCAGTTCAATGTTCTTCAATGTATACATTCCTTTCCAGGCAACAGTATTTGCATTACTTGCTTTTTACATAGCATCAGCAGCTTACAGATCATTTAAAGCTAAATCTCTTGAATCAGCAGTGTTGCTTATTGCTTCTGTGTTCGTGATGCTAAGTAAGATTACTCTGGGTGAAGCAATGTGGGATAAGATACCTGTGATAGGTGAATGGATCATGGATGCTCCTTCAAGTGCAGGAAGAAGAGCGATCATCTTTGGAGGTTATCTTGGTATGATAACTATGATGATAAGAATATTCTTTGGTCTTGAAAGATCACACTTGTCTGAATAAAATAAAAGAAAATAATAAAGGTTGAAATATGAACATATTAGAAAAACTTAAAAATCTCGACAGAAGGATTATATATCTTTTGGTGTTTCTGTCGATCATTATTCCTCTGATTCCAGGATTTGATTTTCTTAAATTCCCGGTCTCAGCTTCGAAAGAAACAAAAGCCATCTTTGATGAGATAGAAGCCTTGAAAGAAGGAGATGCCGTACATATAGATTTTGCATTCACACCAACACAAAAAGCTGAACTTTTACCATTTTTTGAAGCTTTTTATAAGCATTGTTTGATCAAGAAACTAAAAGTATTTATTTATTATGGTGCGTCAGTTAACGGAATGGGACTTGGAAAAGAGACAGTTAAAAAAATAATGAACATGGAAGAATTCAGGAATTTGGAGGAAGGAGTAGATTACATACATATGGACTATATCCCTATTATGCCTAATATTCAGATATTCAGTATGGTCTCAGATTATAAAGGGACATTCAAGAAAGAAGGAAAGATATTTGAAGGAGTTGAAACTTTGGAGGATATTGATTTTATGCTGGGTCTTACCGGTTCGGGCTGGCATCAGGCTTTCATTGATATGCAGATCAGGTTTCATTACAAATTTGCTCTTGCTGTTACAGCGGTGCTTGGTCCTGACTTTATTCCTTACTATCAAACAGGACAGCTTGTTGGATTAAGTAACGGACTTAGAGGTGCAGCTGAATATGAGAAGTTAGTTTCAGAAAAATATAAAGTTGACTATTACGGAAGTGCAACAAAAGGATTGTCGTCCTTAACATTTTCACATTTGGTCATATTCGGACTCGTTCTGATAGGTAATATTGTTTATTTCATAGAACGTAAGAAAGGAGGTAAGTAATGGACTTGAATACATTTTTGGATGCAATCTTTTTAAATGATTTTTTTACGAACTGGGTGCCTGTTATAGCTACTCTTATGATAATGTCATTTTTGTATAGAGACAATCCATTATTTAAAATTGGTGAAAATATCTTTATTGGTATATCGTTAGGATATTTCTGGACATTACTGTGGCATATAAGTGTAAAACCTTTTTTCATTATGCCGTTAACAGATATGTTCGTAGAGTTCCATTTATCTGATCTTACGATCATTTTCTGGTTACTTCTTGCTTCTACAATGCTTTTCAGATTCAGTAGAAAAAAAGCCTGGGTCGCAAATTACTATTTCGGATTCATTTTCGGATATATGGCAGGTATGCAGATACCTATTCAGGTACAGAACATACTTATGCAGAGTACAAGTCTTATGGAGAACGTTAATCAGGGAACTTTTTATGAGACTTCAAAATGGATCGTATTAGTATTCGGTACTTTTTCAGCTTTGATGTATTTCTTTTTCTCAAAGCCTCACAGAGGATTACTTGGAAAAACAGCAAGGGTAGGTATTTTGATAATGATGATCTTCTTTGGTGCGGCATTCGGTTCAACTGTTATGGGAAGAGTATCATTGTTCATTGATAGATCTATTCTACTTGTAGATCATCCGTACGAATCTATAGTATCATCGGCTGTTATTGTAGTATTCCTGATAGTTTATTTCAAATTCTTCCACAAGGAACGCGAATTCAATGATGAGGGTGTTTTATAAATTATGATCTGATATTTTTTAAAGGGAGTGTTCACTCCCTTTTTTTATGCGATAAAT
>JAFGVM010000070.1 GCA_016937995.1 Candidatus Delongbacteria bacterium | reverse complement strand
TTTTTTAATCGGGTTAAATAGGCTTGTATAACATCTTCTACCTCCTCTACCGTTATTTAAAGTTGCAATTGATCATAACGGTCATGGAAAAAAGCTCACTAGATAAAATATAACTCGGGTCAAGTCATTTTTCCAATGTTAGCTGCAAGTACCACACACTGAGAGATATTATCCTATATTTTTGTTACCTTCGCAAAAGGACGACCGTTTATTGTTCTGTACCATACAGATGAAGGATGACCTGTTTTATAAGAAATATAGCTAAAACTGTGCTGGACAAGAAATTTACTAATAAAATAATTCAAGCTACCACGTTTATCTTGACCCCCAGTACAAGAATTAATTATTAAATCCGGCTCATAGCATTTTAATCTATCAAAAAAATTGGCCCGAATATTTTTTTGACGCCATAGGGCTTGCCAAACCGAATTTCTAAGATCTTTTGCTATTCGACCGCCTTTCTTATGAATTACAAATAACGAAGTCTGAAATTGAATTGGATTAGCTATAATAATTCTGACATTATGTTGTGGATAGTTTGATATCTGTGATAGGATGTTACATTTCAAATAATTTTCTATAGCGAATCCAGCCCCTCTTTTTTTCTTATTAGCTTGTGCGGGTGCAATTGGGACAAGATTATTATTTAAATAGATAAATTCATGATCGTGAGGTGATTCGATAACTAGAACAATCGTTTTATCAAAAGAGGATGACTGGCTGGGTAATATATCTTTAAAGTTATTATTATTTGGACAAACCGTACAATTATTATGTGAAGATAGTACATTTGACAAAATACGATATCGATCAACATCTGGAACAAGGTTCGTGATGTCAAATAATCCATTAACAATCAAATCACTCCCGATCATTGAAACAAAAGTTGAGGTATTCAGAGAATTATGTATCAAAGAGAACGCATGAGCCGAAGTTGCTACTTTCAACCTTTTGTTTTGTGGCCAAGAAATATTAATAAACATTGCCATATACAGCTCAGTCTTTACCTAAAACAACAGTTATTAACCATTTGACTTTTTCACCAGAACCTGCTGTCGTAACAGAAACAATGTACCATCCATCACTAAGATATTTATTTAAATGTTCATTAGCAGAAAATTCTTCTAGTCTAAAACCGTTTACATAAATCGTGATAAGTTTTTGCATCTTACTTCCTCCTGATAATTACTGGATTTCTAGTGAATTGTACAAATATATTTTATTAATTTCAACTAAAATATAGATCATATAAAAAAGCTCCTTTGTGTGTGGTATTTCAGCTAACGTGCGGCAAAACGCCATATGGCGTTTTGCTGTCCAGTTTGTGCCTGGTTAAAATGGCAAACCGCCATATGGCGTTTTTTTCTCCTGTACTTCTAGGTTGTCTAGTGGACTCTTTATTTTGTCCATTCCCTTCTTCGTAATGTGTGTATATATCTCTGTTGTCTTTGAACTGTTATGTCCCAGTAATTGCTGAATATATCTTAAGTCTGTCCCGTGTTCAAGTAGATGAGTTGCAAAGCTGTGTCTTAATGAATGTACTGTTGCTTTTTTTCTTATCCCAGATCTCGTTAATGCCCTGTTGAAAACATTCTGTATACTTTTTATAGAATATTGACCACCATTTTCTCCTTCAAACAGAAAATCTTTAGGTCTAAACTGTACATAATACTTTCTTAACATTAAAAGTAATTTCTCTGAAAGAAGTGTTGTCCTGTCTTTTTTACCTTTTCCGCCCCGTACGATCACTACATTTCTTTTTGAGTCGATATCGGCAATTTTCATGTTCACTGCTTCACTGATCCTTAATCCGGCAGAGTAAATAAGGTATAATATGGATTTATGTTTTAAATTATCAATGCTTCCAATCAATTTGAGCACTTCTTCTTCGCTGAAAACAACTGGAAGTTTTTGTGGTCTTTTTGCTCTTGGGATATCATAAAGTTCTCTCTTTTGCTTAAGAACTTTCTCGTAATAAAACTTAATTGCATTGATTATCTGATTCTGATAACCGTATGATAAGCCTTTTTCATGTTCTTTTATTAGAAAACTTGTGATGTCGTCTTTAGTAAGATTATTAATGTCAACATTTTTGAAATGTTCCAAAAACAGATCAAAGCAATGACCGTAAGACTTTATCGTGGCCTTACTGTAATTTTTAAGTTTTAATAAATCGAGATACTTCTCTTTAGCTTCTTCATTCATATTTTCACATCAAATATAATTTTATAAAATATCAATATATATAACTACTTATATTTTTGCAACTATAATGTTTATGCTTATTAATTTTTCTGCTGAAGGGATTCTAAAATAAAAAAGGGCTGAATGATGATCAGCCCTTTAAGATTCGGTTCAAAATATGTTAATTAAACAACACCTTGATCCATCATAGAATCAGCAACTTTAATGAAACCGGCGATATTAGCACCAGCCATATAGTTGATGAATCCTTTTTCTTTTGGTAAATACTTCAAAGCTGCTTCTTTAGAGTTATCATGGATATCTTTCATGATTCTTTTTAGATGATTATCAACTTCTTCTCTAGTCCAGTTCATTCTTAGAGAGTTCTGGCTCATTTCAAGTCCGGAAACTGCAACTCCACCAGCGTTAGCTGCTTTTGCAGGTCCATACATGATCTTAGCTTTGATGTATTCTTCTTGAGCTTCAGGAAGTGAAGGCATGTTAGCACCTTCAGAAACAAGTTTTAAACCTTGCTTTAACATAGCTTTTGCGTGCTTTCCTGTGATCTCGTTCTGTGTTGCTGATGGGAATGCAACGTCAAGTTTGATCTTTTGTTCAACAACTACATCCCATACACTTTTGCCAGGATAGTATTTACAGCTCTTGAATTTCTTAGCGAATTCTTCAACTCTTCCACGTTTAACGTTCTTTAATTCCATTAGGAAATCCCATTTCTTTCCACTGATACCTTCCATATCGATGATAGTACCTGAAGAATCAGAAACAGAAATACATTTAGCACCAAGTTCATTAGCTTTTTCGATACAGTATTGAGTAACGTTTCCTGATCCACTAACGACACAAATTTTACCTTTTAGAGAATCTTTTTTCTCAGCTAGCATATTTTGAGCAAAATAAACTTCACCGTAACCAGTTGCTTCAGGTCTTATTAGTGAACCACCCCAGTTTCTTCCTTTTCCGGTAAGAACACCAGTGAATTCATTTCTTAATTTTTTATATTGTCCGAACATATAACCGATCTCTCTTCCACCAACTCCGATATCACCGGCAGGAACGTCAGTATTAGGGCCAATGTGTCTGAAAAGCTCGCTCATGAAGCTTTGGCAGAAAGCCATAACTTCGTTGTCAGATTTACCTTTTGGATCAAAGTCAGATCCACCTTTACCACCACCCATAGGAAGAGTAGTAAGACTGTTCTTAAATACCTGCTCGAATCCTAAAAACTTAAGGATACTTAAGTTTACACTTGGATGAAATCTTAATCCGCCTTTGTAAGGACCAATAGCACTGTTATACTCAACACGGAAAGCTCTGTTAACCTGAACAACACCTTTATCATCTACCCAAGGAACTCTGAACTGGAAAGCTCTTTCAGGCTCAATCATTCTTTCAACGATCTTAGCTTCTACGTATTCCGGATGTTTTTCAAGAACAGGAATGATCGTTTCGATTACTTCTTGAGCAGCTTGAATAAATTCAGGCTGATTTGGATCTTTAGATTGTAAAAGGTCCATGTACTTCTTTAACAATTTAGACATGTTTACTCCCTTTTTGGTTTTGGTTTTTATCTATTTTAGCTATCTATTTTTATATTGACGGGAATCAATATAATTTAGTGTATAAACCTTGTCAAGAAATTTATTATAGTTTTTTTACTATGCAAATCATCTATTTTGTTACCTGACTCACAAAAACATGAGAAAAATTAATTTGATAAATCAAATAGTTTCACTAAATTTATCAGTGTTTACATATAACTATTAACAAAATTGGTGAGATGAATAAAGTTTTAATATTAAGCGGGGCTGGGTTATCAGCTGAATCTGGCATAAGGACCTTCAGGTCCAACAATGGTATGTGGGAAGAGCACAATGTTATGGAAGTATGTTCCGTTCAGGGATTTATTCAGGATAGGCAGCTTGTTCTTGATTTTTACGATAAAAGAAGAAAAGATATAAGTGATAAATTACCTAATGATTCGCATTTTATGATAAGTGGATTAAAAGAAAAATACCCTGGAAATATTACAGTTATGACTCAAAATGTTGATGATCTGTTGGAAAAATCAGGTTGTAAGGAAGTAATACATCTTCATGGTAAGTTAAGAGAGCTTAAGTGTGAAGTTTGCGGGAATGAATTTGACATTGAGTACAGATCTATAAAAGAATTCTCAGAATGTCCTGAGTGTAAAAGTCACTCTCTCAGACATAACGTTGTTATGTTCGGTGAACCTGCTCCAATGTATCAGAGGCTGTATAATGAATTGATGAAAACCGATCTGCTTGTAATAATCGGAACAAGCGGGGAAGTGCTTCCTGTATCTCAATTTGCTTCATACACAAGATATTCGATTTTGAATAATCTGGATAAGTCATTTGCAATAGACGACTCTATTTTTACATATACATTTTATGAACGGGCAACCACTGCTGCATCGAAAATAAAAAAAATTATCAGCGAATATTTTGAGACAGGGAAAATTTAGAATAAAATTAGACGGGTTTTAATATAACACCATTACCTGATCTGCCGTCAGTTTTAACGATAACCGGTTTTTTAAAACGGATGTGCTTAACAAATTCATCTTCGAATAGAGCTTTTTGTTTGCCAAGAAATTCAACATCATAATAACCATCGTTTTTAAAGGGGTTGACCGTATAATATATTATACCGAAAGTTGTTATGTTGTGAAAAAAATGAGATCCCTGACTCTGCTCAATAATGAAATCTTTTAATCCGGCCTCAACAATTACTGATGCTTGAGAAATATCTGCCCATTTAACAGGCATACCCAACCATGGATCTGAAGTTCCCCATCTTCCCGGACCGATCAGAATATATTTTTTCTTATGTTTTATCATTTTAGCATTAAGTACTTTAATTGTATCCATGATCTTCAATGTCTTTGAGTGATCAAACGATTCAGGTTTAACATATATGATATCAAAAATATTTTCGATAGATCCGTTCCCCAAGGCATTGTTCGATTTAATAATGGAACTTTTATCATCAGACTTTTCAACATCAATGTCGAGTGATTCAAATCCTGAAACTATCGGTCTTGCCTGCAGGAGATCAAAATAATTTATATTATTGAACGGGTCAATGTTAACAGCAAACTCAATTTCGACAGGATTATTCATCGTTCTCTCCAGAAGAGAAAGAATGTCTATCAATATTTCACTTAACGGGAATGTCTGTCTTTTCAGAATATTTGCAAAAGTCATGAATTTTGGACCCTGATAGTGAAAATTGTCTCTTATTACGTTGTTCTCATAATCGAGAGTGGACACTATACTTTCAAATGATTCATTTTTCACTCCTTCATATATATCCTGCTCCAGAAGATTCATACTGTCATCAGTGTTCGGTCTAAAAGAGTCTTCCTGCAGGTCCAGTGCATAAAATTTCTTTTGAGTATTTTTCAAAGTAGACTCGGTTGATGAAGTCTGAATTACATTCTTTGGAAAATCAGGTGAGAACCTTAAAGATGTTTTTCCATCAACAATAGTTTTACCCAATCCCGCTGCAATGTTAACGATTGGTCTATCGGCTTTTTCATAACCGGTAGGATAATTATTTATGGATCTTGCAACTCCCGAAAAAGTCGGATAATGTATATTGCCATAAGTTCTACCTGAGATCTCCTGAATGATAACTGCCATCTTTTCTTCATCAATAACATTTTTTGTAGCCTTTAGATATTTTTTACTGTTCGTAAAGAAAGTTGAAGCGAACACACATTTGATAGCATCGCAAAGTTCAGTTAACCGGACTTTAAAATTTGAATCGTTGTTCGGGATCATATATGTTGAATATATCCCTGCGAATGGCTGATAGGTTGAATCCTCCAGAAGACTTGATGATCTTATCGCTAAAGGTCTAACCATCCTTTCCATTAAAATTCTTAGGTCAGGCATGACCGATTCTGGAAATCTTGCTCTGATAAAAGTGTCCAGGATAAATTTATCATCTTCCGAAGAATAAGCTATATCATAAAGCTTATTAATATCCATGAACTCCTTAAAAACATCTGTAGCCAATACAACTGTTTGAGGTATTGATAGAACAATCTTGTCATATTTAAAATTCATTCTATGTTTTTTTAGAATATAATCTGAGAAAGCCAAACCTCTTGCTTTACCTCCAAGCTGTCCGTGTCCCAGCCTGGAAAATCCGGATACTTCGTCGAATCTGTCTTTATTAAAGTGTGCTATGATACCTCTACTGCTGCTTCTGCGATAATATTTGATAATGTTTATCAGATACTCTCTGATATCATCTGTTGATCGGAAATCATTTATTTTCTTTGATCTGAAGATATTAGCCAGAGGGAACAGGGTCCTTGCCCTTAACCATTTAGAAAAATGATCATTGTTTGCATGATGGGCCAGAGACTCAGCAGGAATATCTTTTAAGCATTTCTGAAGTTCTCTCAGGTTTGAAGCAGTTGCGACTGGTTCAAGATCTACCGGATCACGAAAAATAAAATCCCCAAATCCAAACCTGACCTGAACAAAATCGACCAGCTCGTTCAGAAGGATATTAGATTGTTTGTTAATGAATCCTGCATTTAATTTTTTTGCTCTTGACCTGTTATTCTCATTTGAAGATTGCATCAGGATAGGTAAACGGTTATCTTCTTTTCGAACATGTTCACTAAGTTTAATTCCGGCATCATGGTCGTGAATTTTATTTCTTTCAAACTCTACATCAGTAATTATTCCGAGTAGATTATGCTTGTAACGTTCATATAGATCAATTGCTTCTTCATAATTTGTAGCTAGTAATATCTTTGGCCTTCCTCTCATTCTCAAATTTTTCTGATGTTCGTTCATGTACTCACTCATTACACTGTGGGTCTGACTCATTATTGTTTTATAAAGTTCAGGTAGATAACTTGAGTAATATCTGATAGAATTTTCTACAAGGATAATAGTCTGAACACCTACTATCTTAACATCATGCTCAACATTTAATTTATCCTCAATAAGCTTAATTATAGCTAATAAAATGTCAGAATTTCCCAGCCATGAAAAAACAAAGTCTGAACCTCCATGTTCCAGAGTTTCATATTTATCGAGTACATCTCTTGAAAAAGGAGCAAGAACAACGATAGGTTTTTGAGGATACAGGCTTTTTAGTTCTGAATTGATCTTAAAAGCATCCCAGAAACCATGTGAGTGCATAGTTATAATCAGATCAAAATCTTTTTCAGCTAACAATTTTTTAGCTTCTTTTATAGATGTAACCCTGTGAAAATGAGGAGGGAATCGTAAGTTCAGAGCGCCGTATTCTCTAAAAACCTGCTCTTCGATCCGTCCGTCTTCCTCAAGCATAAAAGCATCATAGTCCGTACAGATTAACAGAATTTCAGAAATTCTTTCAGGCATTAACAGTTCAAATTTTGTATCTTCAAAATAGTATCGTTCAAATTTATTGATTAGATCAGGCATAATTCGGCAGGTTTTAGTTAGTTTCTTTGTTGTTAATGTAAAAAAACTAACATTGAAATGCTATGAAATAATTGACAATTTACAAATTACATTGTACAATGTATGATTATCGGATGATATAAATATATTATGGGATCTAATATGGGAAATGGTCAGATAATCATAAATACCGGTGATGGAAAAGGTAAAAGCACTGCTGCTTTCGGAACGATAACCAGAGCACTGGGACACGGTAAAAAAGTATGTGTGATACAATTCATTAAATCCCCCGGTGAATACGGAGAAGTGAAATTCTTTAGAGAGCAAAAAAATGTTGAATGGCATATTTCAGGTAGAGGATTTACCTGGAATTCCGAGGATATTGAAAAAGATAAAGAAATTGCACTGGAAGGTTTTGAACTTGCAAAGGAAAAGATCAACTCGGGAGATTATGATCTTATTGTCTTGGATGAGATAACCTACGTTACAAATTATAAATTTATTGATACACTTGAACTGATAAATACCATAAAAAACAGACCGGAAAATGTGGATATTATATTAACAGGAAGGAATGCTGACAGCAGATTGATTGAGATCGCTGATACTGTGACAGAGATGCTGAAGATCAAACATTCTTATGACTCTGGAATTAAAGCAAAAAAAGGAATAGAGTATTAGTTATACGGGGAGCAGGAAAATGAATGAAAATAAAAAATTAAAAGAAATTTTAAGAATAAGTTCGGAATTCAGCAATATAAAAGACATTGATATTTTACTTGAAAGAGTACTTACTGAAGCCAGATCTAGTGTGAATGCTGATGCAGGAACAATATACACTAAAGAGGGTGATCTACTACATTTCAGTCATGCTCAGAATGACACTCTTCAAAAACGTCTTCCAAAAGGGGAGAAGTTGCTCTACAGAAATTTCAGTATTTTGATAGACGAATATTCAATAGCCGGTTATGTAGCTTCTACCGGAGAAACTCTTAATATTCCGGATGTTGGAAAAATATCGAATGAATGTCCTTATACATTTGATCCTGAGTTTGATAAAAAAGCAGATTACAAAACAGTATCAATGTTAGCTGTACCATTGCGGTTTGAAACTGAAGATATAATAGGAGTTTTACAGATAATTAATGCAAGAGACGGGAAAGGAAATATTATACCTTTTTCTGAAGATGATGCGTTGTTTATAAGACATTTTGCATCTACAGCCAGCATTGCAATGAAAAATGCTAAGATGACAAGAGCACTTTTACTGAGAATGATCCACATGGCTGAATTAAGAGATCCTAAAGAAACTGGTGCTCATGTAAACAGGGTCGCGGCTTATTCCGTTGAGATCTATGAAAGATGGGCTGTTGAGAAGGGAGTTGACAGAGAGGAAATCGATTCTAATCGGGATCTTCTGAGAATGGCAGCAATGTTGCACGATGTTGGGAAGATAGCTATATCTGATACAATACTTAAAAAACCTGCAAAATTGACCGAGGAAGAGTTTGAAGTGATGAAAACCCATACAACTTTAGGTGCAGATCTGTTTATTGACAAACAATCACGCTTCGACGAAATTGCCTCCACTATTGCTTTGTCTCATCATGAAAACTGGAATGGTACAGGATATCCACTTCATCCTAAGGAAAAAGATATTTCCATTTTCGGCAGGATCGTCGCTGTAGCAGATGTATATGATGCTTTATCATGTAAAAGGGTTTATAAGGAAGCTTGGAAGGAGGAGGATGTTCTTGCCGAGATCAGAAAAATGTCGGGAGTCAAGTTCGATCCTGAAGTAGTTGATGCATTTTTTAAATCTTTAGATATTATCAGATCTATTTCTGAGAAATACCCGGATAAAACGTAAAAAAAAGATTTAATAATTAAAAAAGCCCTGAATTTTCAGGGCTCTTTTGTGAGAGAGGACGGGCTCGAACCGTCGACCATCGCCTTAAAAGGGCGGTGCTCTACCGACTGAGCTACTCTCCCCGGTAAAAGCAGTCGCAAATATAATTCTTTAGAAAATTGAAGTCAAGTTTTTTTTTTGTAAAGCTGAAATTTTCTAAAAAATGTTTACATAGCGAAAATTGAAGTCAAGTTTTTTTTT
>JAFGVM010000069.1 GCA_016937995.1 Candidatus Delongbacteria bacterium | reverse complement strand
GTATGAAGTATGAAG
The DNA here is from genome assembly GCA_016937995.1 of Candidatus Delongbacteria bacterium. Lineage (GTDB taxonomy): Bacteria > UBA4055 > UBA4055 > UBA4055 > UBA4055 > WTAK01. Next base: position 10,512 of record JAFGVM010000069.1, on the reverse strand, counting down.
TATGAAGTATGAAGTATGAAGTATGAAGTATGAGGTATGAGGTATGAGGTATGAGGTATGAGGTGGCTCATGGATTCGCGTAGTTTGGGATGGAAAAGCAATTAATAATTAACAATGAATAATTAATAATTGAAATCAAAAGAGTATAAAAGCAAAGGAAAATGGAGAATTACCTCTGACTTCTAATTTCTAAATTAAAAAAGTCTATACTTCGACTCCGCTCAGTATGACTTTTTTTATCAAAAGGTCACTATTTGACCGTTAGCTAATGTTATCTTGCTCTTAGTAGCGTAAAAGAGTAAATTTAACATGAGGGAAGTAAAGATGGGAAATGAGATGAAAAAGAAAAAAAATATGATAGCGGAAAATTCGTTTACGAAGCTGATGATATATTCATCACCCAGCGGAAAGGTAAAAGTGGAAGTTTTCTTAAGGGATGAAAATCTTTGGCTAACACAGGCTAAGATAGCTGAACTTTTCGGAGTTCAAAGACCTGCAATTACAAAGCATCTGAAGAATATTTTTCAGGATCAGGAGCTTAAAGAAGATTCAGTTAGTTCCATTTTGGAACATACTGCCAGTGACGGGAAAAAATATTCAACAAAATTCTATAACCTTGATGCTATAATCTCTGTCGGATATCGCGTAAACTCTAAACAGGCGACTCAATTCAGAATTTGGGCGACAGAAAGGCTGAAAGAGTATATCATCAAGGGTTTTACTATGGACGACGAACGCCTGAAAAACCCGCAGTATGTATTCGGTAAAGATTATTTCGAAGAGCAGCTTGCCAGAATCAGAGATATCAGATCAAGCGAGAGAAGGTTCTATCAAAAGATCACTGACATTTACGCCCAGTGCAGCACCGATTACGATAAGGACAGCGAAGAAACTCAGGAATTTTTTGCTCATGTTCAGAATAAGTTACATTGGGCGATTACAGGAAAGACCGCTGCGGAGATCATATCTGAAAGAGCTGACAGCAAAAAAGAGAATATGGGACTTACGAACTGGAAAAATTCACAGGGCGGAGCGATCCGTAAAGCGGATGTAAGTATAGCGAAAAATTACCTGAACGAAGATGAACTCGACAGCCTGAACAGGATCGTGGAACTGTATTTGAACTATGCAGAATTTCAGGCAAAGAACCGCAAACTTATGTATATGAAAGACTGGAAGGAAAAACTTGACAGTTTCTTGAAATTCAATGAAAAAGACATATTGTCCGATGCCGGAAAAGTAACCCATGAGCTGGCTATAGAGCTTGCGGAGAAAGAGTTCGCTAAATTCAAAGAAAAGCAGGATCACTATTACAAGTCGGATTTCGATGATCATCTTAGACTATTGATGGAGGAACGGGCTAAGTACGGGAAATGAAATGAAAGTATTATTGTCAATTAAGCCTAAATATGCTGATAAGATATTCGACGGCACAAAAAAGTATGAAAGACCTTTAGATATCAGTTCTGATTTCAATAAGATTCCACCGCAGTCCTTTGTACATATACAGAATTGATATACCTACATGGGTACAAATTGTCCCCAGGTAGCTATAAGTATTGGACCATTTTGCGGATATGCGCAATATGGTTTTGAGTTATCCGCTAAAATCGGAAGACTGAAATTAAAAATTTAGTTGTTATTTTATCTTTTTTTAAGCTAATTACAATGGTGAACAGAGCATTATATAAAAGGATTCTGTTATGACGATCAAATTACATATTTCACCGCGGATCATACCTTCTATTGCTACTTTATACAACGACACAAACCGTATTTTCATGGAATACATTGATAATTCTATAGACAGTGCTGAAGAGTATTTTGATCCGGGATCAGATTCTTATAAAAAAATGATCAGGATAACTTTGAAAGTTAAGAAAGATTCTGTGGAAATTGAAGATAATTGTGCAGGTATATCAAATTTTAACAAAGTCGTTCAAGAAATCGGAAATTCTGACAAAAAAGCCCAGCCTTGGACAAACGGTCAGTTCGGTTACGGGATTTATTCGTTTATGGCCGCGTGTAAAGAATTAAAGATCATATCCAAGTATAAAGGTGATTCGAAAGCTAAAACAATAACTATCAACAGAAAACAATTTGATACAGATCATCAGGAAGATGTTTCATTTCAGGATCCTAGGCTTATTAATTACAAAGGGCAGTCAGGGACAAAGATCATTTTAAAGTCTTTTGACAGAACAATGTGGAAGCAGATCGATTTTGATGAAATAAAAACAGAAATTGAAAAACACTTTGAATTACTCTTAAGCAGAAAGAATCTTGAAATAAAGCTGATAAAAGAAGAAACAGGATCGGAGTTTTTGTGCCTTCCGTTTGATTACGGCATCTATGAGGGTGAGGAATACTCCGATACATTGCATGAGTTCAAATTCATAAAGGGAAATAAAAACAGAAGACTTGTCAAATTCAGTTCGATCCTGCCGGTAAAAATATATTTGAAAGTTACCAAAGGAAAGACAATTAACAAACCGCCGGTATTTATTACAAAAGGCAGGAGAATTGCCGAGATAAAAGAAGTCCGCATGTTTGTATCTAAACATAAGAACGATATTTGGGGACATCCCAACATGACAGGCTACATAGATCTTTCGGATTTCCTTGAACCTACAATAGCGAGGAATGATTTTAAAAATAACGACCGCTCAAAAGCTCTGTTTTATGAATTGATCGAACTCGAACCATTAATTCTCGATGTCATAAAGGAAGTCAACAAGGAAAGTGAGGACAAGCACTACGAAGCTTTGGAGAATAAACTGAATAAAGCATTGTCTAAACTGGCAAGAAAAGATTCAATGAATTTCAGAACACAATTCCTGAAAGGAAATGATTTAAATCTGGGTAAAGGTACAAGCGGTCAGTCGTTGGAAGAAGGTCTGGGAGGGATAGGCACCGGAAGCAAAGATTATGATATTGAAGAGGAAGGAAACAGCAGGGAAAATGAAGAAAAAGGTGCGGGAGCAGGACCGAGCGGTCAGGAAGGTGATGAAATCGGAGGCGGAAATAAAGAAGGCGATAAATTTCCTGTAAACGGCGAAGAAAGTCTGTTCGATGATTCTGAATTCAAAGGAAAAGAAAGAAAAAAGAGCGGTTTCAATATAAAGATAGTTGATACAGAACCGCCTGTTGATGAAAATGACATTCAGCTACGATCTCAGCTTATCGGCAATGATGTGATAATATACAGAAAACATTCTGATTTTGAACAGAGAGTGCAAAAAACCAAGAAAGGCGAATCAAAAATTTCTCAGAGGCTCGTCACATTTCTTGCTGGAGAAATAGCTGTTCATTATAAAGACAGACAGCAAACCCGTAATGGCGAGCCGGAATACAGTAAGAAGCTGTTTGAAAATCTCGTTGAGTTTATTTACCTGTTCGAAAGCGTTCTTAAAGAAAATGTCGGGAAAAATTTATCTGATATGTAACAAGTTCTTGGAGTAACACTATTTAGCATAGCTTAAAGTTATATTGCTCTTGTGAAATAAAAAGAGTAATTTAGTAAAGAAATGAAAAATTATATGAACAGAAAATGAATACAAAAAAGCCCGACTGATCGGGCTTTTGAAACGAATGAGGGTAACCATGGGAGGTTACCCATTATGGAATATTTTATTTATCTTCTTTCTCTGCTTCTTTAAATCCTTCAACAAGTTCAGTCATCAACTCTTTCACTGAAATGATCTTATCAATTCTATAAGCATTTGCACCAGCGAAAGCATAACCATGTTCAAGATCTCCTTTCTTAGCATTAGCAAGAGCCATACCGATACAATAATGCGCTTTCTCAATATTACAGCTACTCAGACACACCCACGGACATCTGTCTCTTGGTCTGTCCGGATCGTGAACATGTTTAAGAAAATCATTATTGATAGCTCTGCCGGGTAAACCTACAGGACTTTGAATGATAACAATATCTTCTTCTTTACAATCTACATAAGCTTTCTTGAATTCGTCAGTGGCATCACACTCAGTTGTTGCCACAAATCTGGTACCTAGTTGAACACCTTTTGCACCTAATTTGAAAATATCGTAAATATCTTTACCTGAGTAAATTCCACCGGCAGCAATAACCGGGATCTCTTTATTGTATTTTTCTTCGAATGGTCTTATCTCTGCAATAACTTTAGGTACAAGATTTTCAAGTTTATTACTTTCTAATCCAAGGTCTTCCTTTTTGTAACCAAGATGACCTCCTGCCAAAGGACCTTCAACAAGAAAGGCATCAGGTATAAAACCAAAATTCCTGTCCCATTTACGAAGAATGATCTTTGCAGCTATACCTGAAGACACAATAGGTACAACTTTGACATTCGACTCTTTAAACCTTTCAACACCTACAATATTAGGAATATCGATCGGAAGACCTGCTCCCAGAAAAAGAATATCAATTTTCTCATCAATTGCAATATTCAAAATATCTTTAAAATCAGTCAATGCCATCATAACATTAAGACCTATGGCACCTTTTGTATTCGCTTTAGCTTTCCTGATCTCATTTCTGAGAGCCCTCTGATTAGCTATCTGATAGTTATCCTTAAAATCATCCTCCAGCAAACCTACTCCGACCGATGCTATCACACCCACTCCACCTTCGTTCGCTACTGCTGTTGCTAATCCTGATAGAGAAATACCTACTCCCATTCCTCCCTGAATTATTGGTACTTCTATTTTTAGATCACCTATTATTAGCGGTTTCACTTAAATCTCCTTTCTTTTTCTCACTCTCTATCATTTCTACGATCGATTTACTAACAGGATAAATAAAATGATCCGTAAAAGTCTTCAAAAGTTCTATACCTGATTTTGTTATTATGTAATACTTCCTTTTTGGTCCCACTTCTGATTTACGTATCTCGGAAGTAACAAATTTTTTACTTTTTAATTTTTTTAAATTCTGATAGATCCCGCTTTCCTGAAACTGCACATCTGATACAAGTATCTCGTCTAATTTAGCTTTGATCTCATATCCGTACATATCTTTATCGTTCAATAACTTCAGTATTATGTATGATGAAAACCCTTTTTTAAATTCTTTCTCCCAGACTTTATACGTTTTTTCGATATTTTTTTTGGTCATCAGCTATTCCATTTTACACTATAGTTTGTTATACAGTAGCAAGATAACAACTTATACTCTCTAATGCAATATTTATTGTTCTTATTTAATAAGTGTGTAGCCATATAATTTATTAAATCGTTGATTTTTGAGGAAATACCATTAAATTATATCATAATAGATCACAATAACTTTCAAAGTTCTAAAGGGAGTGCATTAAATGAATAACTTAATTCCTGATTTTATTTCAAATAAATATAGTAAAGGTATGCTGAAAGGCCATTTTAAAGCATATACAATGTTCATAGATATTTCGGGATTTACTAATCTTACCGAGACACTTATGCATCATAAGAAGGACGGTGCTGAAGTTTTAACTGAAGCTATTAACAACATATTTGAACCTATTATATCAAACATTTATTCAAATAAAGGAATAATTTCTACTTTTGCCGGAGATGCATTTACAACTATCTTCCGCGGAAATGAAAAAGCAGTATTCAGATCAGCTTCCTATATAAAAAAATTCTTTGATAAAATCATTATTGATACAAAATACGGTAAATTTGAGATCGGGGTTAAGATAGGTCTGTCTTATGGAAAAGTAAATTGGGGTATTCTGGGAAAACACGGGAAGCACACATATTTTTTTAGAGGAGAGGCTATTGATGGATGTGCCTTTTCTGAGCAGTATGCTGATAAAGGAGAGATAGTAATTGATAAACGTTTACAAACTAAGTTAAATATCCCGAAAAATGATCTAAAAAGAATAAATAATGATTTCTTTGAGATAAAATTAAATTCTTCTTCTTCATATTCAGATAAAATTTCCAAGAAAAAGAAATATATAGAACTTCAAAAAAAAGATCTGACACCGTTTGTTCTGGATGCAGTTATAAACTTCAAAAAGAAAGCTGAATTTAGAAATGTTGCATGTATGTTCGTTTCTTTCGAAGAACCAAGGTCAGCTAAAAAATTGAATGATCTTGTTACATCATTAATTGATCATTCCTATGATTACGGTGGATATTTTAATAAGATCGACTTTGGAGATAAAGGTGGTGTAGCACTTATAATATTCGGGGCACCTATATCCAATGAAAATAATATTGAAAGAGCAATGGATTTTATTGAACATATCAGAAAATTAAATAAAAATATCAACTGCAGGATATCATTGACATACGGAACAGTTTATGCCGGTATAATGGGTGGGAAAGAGAGATGTGAATATACTGCTATTGGTGATATTGTGAATCTTTCTTCAAGATTGGTAATGTCAGCTGAATGGAACAATGTTCATATTACTTCAACCGTTTATCAGAAAATTAAAAATAATTTTTCTACTGAGAAGGTCGGTGATGTGTTGTTCAAAGGTAAAAGCAGTAAAACAACGGTTTATAAGGTCACAGGAAAATTATCTTCCAAAAAGATTTCGTTGTACGAAGGCAAAATGCATGGAAGGGATTCTGAATTAAAAGATCTAAAGAAATATATCGCCCCTGTTTTTAAAAATAAGTTTTCTGGTATTACCTATGTTTTTGGAGAAGCCGGGATCGGGAAATCCAGACTGGTATATGAATTTAAGAATTCTTTGGATAGTGGCAGTATGAACTGGTTCTACCTACCCTGCGAAGAGATTCTGAGAAAAAGTTTTAATCCTGTGATATATTTCTTAAAAAAGTATTTCAATATTCTCGATGAAAGCAGTAAACAGGTGAATAAGAAAAATTTTGATGATAAGTATACCGAACTTATTCAAGATCTGCGGAAACACAAGAGCAGCAGGGTCAAAGATCTAATAACAAATTTAAACAATTTCAAGTCAATAATCGGAGGATTCTTAGGTATTGAATGGAAGAACTCTTTATTTGCAAATCTCGATTCCAAAGACAGATTTGAAAATTTTTTATTTTCCTTCAAAGATCTGATCAAAGCAGAAAGTTATATTAGACCGGTCATAATCCAGATAGATGATTCTCATTTGATCGATAATGACAGTATGAAACTGATAGATGTACTTACCAGGAATATCGAAGATCTTCCGATAGCAATAATATGCACGTCAAGATATAATGACAAAGGTGAATTTATTTATCTTGAAGTAGATCCTGCGATAAAGAAGAATATCATCGATCTTAATTTCCTGAGAAAAGAAAGCATCTCTGGCTATGCAAATGATATTATCCGATCAAAAAATAGTCTGTCAAAAAAATTCCTTGATTTCATCTATAATAAAACTAACGGAAATCCATTTTTTGTTGAACAGTTACTGCTTGACCTGAAAGACAAGGGTCTGATCAGAACTGATAATAAAAAAGAATTATTTGTCAGCAGCCATGATATAGAGGATATTCCATCAAATATTCAGGCAGTTGTTATTTCAAGACTTGACAGACTGACGGAAGAAGTTAAAAATATTGTCCAAACAGCTTCGATACTGGGAAGAGAATTTTTAATAAGAGTTCTTTCAGGGATACTTAAACAGAATAAAATTGATACTACGAATATTGAACTTGTTGAAAATGAGAATATCTGGACACCTCTGTCAAATATAAATTATATATTTAAACACGCTCTGATGAGAGATTCAGCCTATGATATGCAGTTAAGATCAAGATTGAAAAAACTACACAAACTGGCAGCTGAGAATTATATCAAAATATTTAAGAACAATATTGACGAATATTATAACGATATAGCATATCACTACTATAAATCCGGTATCAAGAAAGAAACATTGTTCTATCTTGAGAAAGCTGCTGATTATTCAATAAGAACTTATAACAATGAAGAAGCAATAAATTTCTATGATAAAATAATTGAAATTGGCGGAAAAACATTACCTGCTCACAAATATATCGATATCTCACTGAAGAAATGTAAAATACTGGATTCTATAGGAGACTGGTCAACTTGCTCAGATTTATTAAAGGAACATGTCAAGTATGCTAAAAATGTTAAAGATAAAAAATATCTGGCAAAAGCTCATTCACAACTGGGAGCAATTTATAAATCAACAGGCAATTATGAACTGGCAATGGAAAATTTTAATAATTCTCTGAAGATATACACAAAACTTTCAGATCAGATCGGGGTCGCAAGAATATTGAACGAGATCGCTATAGTTCACTATTTTAAAAGTGATTATGAAACTTCAATGAAGTACTCTCAAAAACAGCTTAAGATCTCAAAAAAATTAAATGACCTTGAAGGAATTAATGAAGCAATGGGAAATATTGGGCTTATCTATTCAGATACCGGAAAGTCAGAAGAAGCATTTAAATGCTATGAATTTCTTATGGAAAACGCAAAAAAGACAGGAACAAAATTCGGAGAAGCTGTTGCTATTTGTAATATTGGTGTGATCTATGAGGAAAAGGGTGACTATACCAAAGCAATGGACTGCTATCAAAAAGCCTCTGCTATTTCAAATGAGACCGGATTCATAAAGTTGAAGAATAACATCGTGAACAATATCGGTGTTCTGCATTGGAGGAATGGAGATTTTGATAAAGCAAGAGATCATTTTAAAGTATCAATGAATTTATCTCTTGATATGGGTGACAAGCGAAGTGCAGGGATCGCAAGTTCAAATATCGGCGGGATATATCATAAACAGGGGTTCTATAAGAAAGCTATGAAGTATTATGCTATTGATCTTAAAACTACTGAAGAATTAGGTGATAAAAGAGGTATGAGTATTATTTACAGAAATATAGGTAAAGCACATCATGGGTTGAAAGATTATCATAAAGCAATAGAATATTATGATATGGGTATAAAAATTGCGGAAGAGCATGGGATCATTCAATCATTATTCACATTTTTATTATCAAAATCAGAAAGTTATTTAGAGCTTGGAGATTTAAAAAATGCTGAGAAAAGTATTGACAAATCTATCAGGATCATAAAAAACACTAAAGCTGAGAACAGTATAACTTCAAAAGTATTTTTTACCAAGCAGAAAATAGCCTTTATACTAGCTGCATCGAGAGAACAAAAAATAGTAGCAGTTAATGAATTGAAAAAACTATTGAAGAATGAAAAGAGAACAATTGAGATGGGTTACTTAAATTATGAGATCGCAGTTATGCTGAAAGAGCTTAAGATGAAATACGATAGTTTTAAAAATACTGCAATTGACATTTATTCTGAACTATCAAAGAATACTCCGGATATAGAGTACAAGACAAAGTATAAAGCATTAAAAAATCTCAAATAATATTATTAAGTAATTTTATTGCTTCAGAATATGTGTAAATTTAGGAATCTGTGATCAACAACGAAAAAATCAACATCAGGAGAACCCATGAAGAAAACAATACTTTTGTTAATAATGACCTTAACACTTGTGTTAACTTCCTGCATGAACATGATGCTTCAAAGTACGATGAAAAATACTCCTATCTCCAATAAGATAATGCTACATGACAATATTAGAGTCGGTGATTATGCTGTCTACCGATCAAAAATAGATGCTGAGGATGAGCAATCTAAAAAGATGGCCGGTGAAACAACAGTCACTGTCCAGATAACAGATATTAACAGATCCGGAGTAAATATCAAACAAACTGCACATACAACCGGTGTCGCTGCAATATTTGCCAATACTATTGAGTTCGATCTTGTATCTGATAGAGAGGGTAATATCAAAACAGGATTTTTCTACGATGGTCCCGAGAAAATTCCTTTGAAGATAGCTAAACCGGGTGATGCTGCGTATAACACTTTTGGGAAACTTAATAAGACTGATCATAAAAAGTGGAATATACCACGGGAAGTGACCGTTCCCGCAGGTACTTTCACTGTTGATGCAGTGTATTATAATGATAAAGATACTCAGGAAGGAACACATTCAGTTTATCTTGGTAATAAGAAAGTTAAGTTTTATAACGTAGCTACAATGCTTGTAGAAGAATCAGCAGATGGTATAAAATCAACTGTTATTATGGAACTTGTAGAGCTGGGAAGGAAGTAAAGTATTAAAACAGACTTTTATTAAATATTGATGCTCAGTTATCTTCGCACATAAACTATCTCTCTTTAACTAACAAGGGGCTAAAGCCGCCTTGTTCAAGTGTCATTGCTAACACCTGCGGTGTGTGGCAATCTGTCTCATTCCCCTCTCGCGGAGAGGTGTCAGCTATAGCTGACGGGGTGGTCATTACGAATCCCAATTTGGGCTTTACCCTATTTTTACCCAACCTACCCCGGTCAAGTGCCCTGACTTTTACTCAAACTTCTATTCCCCATCTTCCGCAACCTGCTTATAGCTAACAGGAGTTTCTTTATATCTAAATATATTGTGTGTTTCTGAGTCATTCTCTTTGCACATCAGCTCGACCTGTTTTATCACAGTATCAACCGCTCCTTTTGTCTGATCAGGCGGATAATCGTATTTCTTCAAAAGTCTCTTGATAATTCTGCGC
>JAFGVM010000008.1 GCA_016937995.1 Candidatus Delongbacteria bacterium | reverse complement strand
GCAACATCCTGTGGAACGAATGCAGCAGAAAGAATTGTTACGAGTACTAAAAGAGTTACGATAATTTTTTTCATCTCTCCTCCTGATTATTTTTTACACATGAGTATTTTTTGATTATGAAAAATAAGTGTTTTTTGTTGAAATTTGTCAAGTGTAAAATAAAAAATAACTGTAAAATATGAATAAAAAAAGACCCCGGATCGGGGTCTTTTAATAACTCTACGTTGTCACTGAAAATTAGTTAGTTGCAACAATGTAGTAGAATAACTTAGCTGATGCTGCAGGTACAGTATACTGATTTGTACCAACAGAAGCTGCTAGTGTGAACGTTCCATAAGGATCATCTGATGAATAAACATCATATCCTGTAGCGTTTGCTGAAACATCCCAGTCGATAACCAAGTTAGCACCTGCTATACTTGTAACTACATTAGCAGGAACATCTGGATCAGGTGAACCGCCTGTAGGGCCGGCAACTACTACAGAGTTAGAAGCAGCAGATTCACCAACAGGGTTAGTGTAAGCAGCTTTAACGTAGTAAGTATTGTCAACGTTAGCAACAGGGTTTGTATCAGTATAACTGGTTGTAGCAGAAGTACCAATCTGGACACCTTCTCTGTAAATGTTGTACTGAGCGATTGCTTTAGGGCTAGTAACTGCATCACCAACTAATCTTCCTGAATTGTCAATAACAGGTTTCTTCTCATATGTTGCATCTGATGATGACCATGCTGACTTGAACGGATCTGTTGGATCCGCACCTGTACAGTAAGCCATTAAACAGTAAGATAACGGATCTGGACCTGAAGAAATATAGTAGTTATATGAATCTTCTAATGTGTAGAAGAAGTAACAGTTAATTCCACCTGTTGAAGGACCTGCTAAAGTGGATGGGTGACCTGTTGCTGTATCAAATGTTTCAACTTCAACGTTCCAAGTTCCATTTAACACATGAGTTCCACAGTCAACTGCGTATACTTCACCAGGTGTCGCGGTTAATACACCACTTTCATACAATAAGTTATCACCTACAGTTGTAGTATAACCAGTAAGAGGATGTCCATCCCAAAGTCTGATAACAAATGTAGTGTTTGATCCCCATAGATCATCATCCCACTCAAAGAATCCACCGGCAATAGAATCAATTGTTACAGGGTAATAAAGACCTAGGTTTTCAGCTTTCATTTCAGCTCTTCTTTTAGCACAATCAGTATCTTCAAGGTAATCTACTGTAGTTGTACAGTTCTCAGGAGCGATCAATGTTGCCCAGTGTGATGGAGTTCCGTATGGCATATACCATGCAAGATCAACATCATCAGAACCATTAAGAACGCCTGTAAGATAATCAGGTTTTGGATTTGCATCCATATTCACTGTGATCCACTTAGAAGCTAAAGACTCACCTGTTGGGTAAAGTGCTCTTAGATAGTAAGTGTTATCACCATCAACAAAGTTAGTATCGGTCCAGCTTGTAGCAGTTCCGGTTTCAGTAGTCACTAAAGAACCGTTTCTGTAGATCGCTATTCCTGTTGGATCATCTGCAATTCCACCGGAATTAGAACCGATAAGAATATCGTCAATTGTGAAAGTATAGTAATCATTGTCATTTGCCTCAACCATGATACCAACGTGCTTTGTTTGGCCTGCAAGAGAAGCTAAACTTACATTCCACTCACTTTCCCATTCGTTGGTCGGGTCAATTGCACTGTCCCAAGTACCTATCGTAGTGATAGTAGTTGGAGTTGCCTGGTCAGTAAAATCACCGGCGTAAGAAACCACACTGAATATCTGGTGCTGAGTTCCACTTGCACCATCACCATACTTGAATCTTGTCCAGAATTTGAAGAAATGCTCTGAATTGAAAGTATAGTTAGGAGACATCAGCCATAGATGAGTAGTCGCTGAAGTAGCAAAGATACATGCATATTCACCTCTGAATACAATATGAGGTGCAGTTGTAGCATCTAACAATCTGATCTCATCAAGTAAATCGTCTTTAAACCAGCTACGATCCGGAGGTTTTGGATCACTTACATTGTCTGAACTGCCTTTATAATCAGGAGGTAGCGCAGTTGTTGTTTTTTGGAACCAATCTGCAGGTATAACACCGCCTTCAAAATCATTTAAGAAATTTGTAAATCCAGTAAACGGTTCTAACCAGGTAAGATCAACACTTGTTCTTCCATCTGCTACCGCTGCAAAAGATCTTGTTGTTGGGAAATTAACCGATGGTTCAATAAGAACTGAGTATGAGTCTGTGTGGTGAGATTCACCATCGCTGTAAACTGCAGATACAAAGTAAGAGTATTCTCCAGTCACTTGATCGTTATCATTGTAAGAAGTACTTGCAGTGTTCGCAAGAAGTACTGCTCCGGCCATATCAGTTGCTTTCCATACATTATAGCTTTGAGCACCTGATGCTGCGTTCCATGATAACTGAACGTCTTCACCGTTAACTAAAGTTCCGTTGAATCCGGTTGGTGCCGGCCAAGCAGTGAAAGGATTTGTATCAGGAACTAAAGATATTCTTATCTGACTTGCTGTATAGTCTCCGTCACCTCCACCTGATCCAACACCGTCAGGAACTAGGAATGTGATCTGGAACCAACCATCTTGATAACCACCCCAACCCCAGTTGAAGTGATACCAGTAATCATCTGCATATCCGTCAAGGATGAACGAGTGAACTCCACCTGCCCACCACCAAGGTCTCTTAGCATCAAGCTCTGCCTGGATAGTTGAAGCAATGTAAGATGGATCTGTCGGTGTTCCAACAGTATTGTATGTAGATACATATCTCCAGTTAGTGTTCATCGCAGTAGAAGCAGTGCTCATATTAGCACCGGATCCACCATCAGCAGTATCACCATAGTTCATGTCAAAAGACTGACCTACAAGATAGTTCAATTCTGCCAGGTTTTGAATAGCTGCCGCATCCATATCAATAGTTTCCCAGTACTCAGGATAAAGTCCCCACTCTATGTTTACATCGTGGTTCATCACTGTGTAATCGAATGTATAATTTGAGAATGTTTCAGAAAGAGTACGACCATCCCAAGAGTAAGAATTTGATCCATCTCCTGTAGGAGGCCACTCATGATATCTCATGATCATTGAAGCTGCTGTAGCAACACAACCAACATAAGTCCATGTACCGATAGATTTTTCAGGACATAAGTCGTTCCAAGGATAGACCTGATCCCAGTGTGATTTTACCAATGCATCAACATAAGTAAGTTTTGATGAGCTTGGGAAGATGTTATTTCTAATGTCTTTCCAGTCAGTTTGAGCCTTAGCATCAACATAGTTATATTTTCTTGCTACTAAAACTTGTTTGTCCATATAGCCAAACCACTCTTTGAAAGCAAATCCGCCGTCCCTTACTTCAGGATCTACAAGTTTACCGTCGAATGAATAACCTAAGATCGGCTTTAATGCATCATCAGCAGTTACAATAACGAATCCCTGATCAAATGAAACACCGTACCATGTTATTTGCCCTTCGTACTTATGAGCAAATATATCTTTCACCTCGTTTCCTTTAGCAGAAACCGGTGCATAATTTTTATAGTAATTCTCTGCCACTTGTTTTGCACCGTCTTGATCAACGAATGCAGCTGACAACATTGCAGAAATTACTAGCACTACAATAAGGAATCTTTTCATGAATCCTCCTCATGATTAGTTTAAGTTTTTTTACTTCCAGTATGCGATACGCCATGATAATTCCTTGCAGATCTACCATGTTCTTGGTTTAATAGGCGAAGTAAAAATACAAAATAAAATGAGGTGTTGTCAAGTTTTAAATTTAATTGAAGGTGATTTTTTCAAAATAAAATCATGCAAGAACCCCAGAACAGGGTTCTTGCATGTGAGATATGATTGCACTACCAAGATAAAGTTATCGTCTTCATAATTGCATCACAATCATGTTAGGTCTTAGCTATTTCTTTGTGGTGTTTGTTGCAATAATGTAATAGAACAGTTTCGCCTGGCTTGCTGCAACGGTATACTGATTTGTACCTACAGAAGCAGTAAATGTAAATGTTCCGTAAGGATCATCTGATGAGTAAACATCATATCCTGTTGCATCAGCGGATACATCCCAATCTATTACCAAGTTAGAACCTACAATACTTGTAACGACATTTGCAGGAACTTCCGGAATTACAGGTCCACCGGTTACATTAATGACAACAGAGTTAGTTCCAGCTGATTCCCCAACAGGGTTAGTGTAAGCTGCTGTTACGTAGTAAGTGTTGTCACCCGCAACTGGATTAAGGTCAGTATAAGTCGTAAGTGCTGAAGTACCCAGTAATGATCCGTTCCTGTAGATGTTATAGTTTGTCATTCCTTTGGTATCAATTTTACTTTCAACACTTCCGTAAACTTCTTTAACCTTCGCTTTCGCATTTAATATCTCAGATGAAGTTGATTTCATGCTTTCAGTGATACCGACCCATCCACTCTTAGTTACGTCAGGTGCTGTTGCTGAAGTAATGTAACTCATGATCATCCAGTCTCCAGGATACCCTTCATCACCAAAGCTGATCGAATACCAACCATCAACTGTTGCTCCGTCATTTAAGTAAGTCGAAGAACTGGTACTTGCACCTGCTTCATCATGAATGTCTACCATGATAGCAGGATGTCCTTTTGTATTATCAGCAGGATCGATTTCAACCCACCATCCTTTGACCATATATAATGAAGGTACTACCAATGTGTTAAAAAAACCACTTGTAGCTGTTTGAGCAGGACTTGGACCCCAGATAAGTGAATCCGCTCCGGCACCATCAGTTGTGTAAACTTTGAATGTGAATTGGTCACTTAGCCAAGGATCATCTGTATATTCATAGAATGCTGCTGCTATAGAGTCTACAGTACAAGGATAGAAATAACCAAGGTCACTTAGGAATCTTGTTCTGTTCAAACGTGTCTCATATCCATCAATAAAATCCCATGCACTGTCAAATTCTGGTGCATATGTGTACCACATCGGTGGATTTGAATAAGGTTTGTACCAGCTTAGATCCACATCGTTGGAACCATTCAAAATTCCGGTAAGATAATCTGGTTTTGGATTTGCATCCATGAAAGCTGTAGATCTTGCGGAAGCAATAGATGTTCCGGTAGGATATAGAGCTTTAACGAAATATTCGTTATTACCGTCAACGAAACCAATATCAGAATAAACTTCCGAAGCACCGGTAACAGCAACATTCTCTACGAACGAACCATTCCTATAAATGTCATAAGAAGTAGGTTCGTCACCTTTTGCAGCTTTTGTTACTTTCATTGCCGGTAAATCTGAAGTATCCGGTGAAATCGAAGAAACTGCAATTCTTTCCGGTACTTCGTGTGACGCATTCGGATTTACAGCAGGAGCACGCTTTGAAGCAGCAGCAACCATAATGTCATCTATAGCCATTTGAAATCCGTCAGTGTAATCATAAACAAAGGCAATTCGATAACTACCTGTGTAAGCTGAAAGATCAACTACAACTTCAGTTTCATACTGCTGTCCGGAAACTTCATCTATACCTATGTATTGAGCAACATTGTATACGTTACCTGAAGGGTTTCTTTCTGTCATATCTCCGTTATAAAGGTTAATGTAGTAGTTGGTCAACCAACCACTTCCAGCATTACCTGTACACCATACCCAATATCTTAATTCTGAGTTTGCACCTATATCAATAAACGGTGAAAACAACCATGTAAAATCCGGGGCTGTATAACCAATTGCCGCAGACCATGATCCTGAATGAATATACTCTACACCTAAACCTGAGCCATCTTCATGGAACCAGTTTGGATCAGCTGGAGTGCCATCTTGGAAATTATCATTATTCCCGCCATAAACACTGGTTGTTCTTCTGGTCAGCCAGTCTGTTTCGAAAGATGTTGTTTCCCAATCTTCTGTGAAATATACTGGAAGTGTAAACGGCTTTGTCCAAACAAGATCTACATCCTGTCTTGTAAAAGGTGCTACTGTAGCTTCAACGTACAAAGGAATTGGGTAATTTTCATCAGGTACGATTGCTGCATAGTAGTTATTTGAAATATGGGATTCTCCATCCGGACCTGAATAAGTTGCCTTGACTAAATAATTATAGTATCCGGCTGAAAGGTCAGCATCAAGATAAGTAGTTGTTGAGGCATTAGTAGTAGCTATTTGAACACCACCTCTAAATATCTTATAACCTGTCAATGTAGCTAACTTTGTACCAGCTGGAGCTGTCCATGTTAATGTTACATCTTCTCCGTTGGCAATAGAACCACCCAAATTTGAAGGTGCCGGCCATTCTGCATATTCGGATTCATTACTCCATATGTGGAATACTGCTGCCTGACTTGATGTGAAGTCACTATTTGGATTTAATGAAGTAAGCTGGAACCAACCATCTGAAGAACCATTCCAACCCCAGTTAAAATGATACCAGTAGTCATTTGTATAGCCGTCAAGAATAAAAGCATGACCACCATCGACACCTGAGCCTGACCAATATATTGGTCGACTGTTGTCAAGATCAGTCTGTATGTTTGTTGCCTGAACTGTAGGGTCGGTTGGCGTATTTACAGATATATATGTCGCATCTGTTGAGAAACCAAAATAAGTTTCTAAAGCATAAACAACATCTGTAGAATATGCACCGGATCCACCGTTCGCAAAAATATCATAATCCATATCAACAGAAACACCACAGTGATAAGATAATTTTGAAAGTTCATCCAGCTCTGCCTGTGTTACACTTGAAGTTGTTAATGGCATAAGATCATAATCATAGCTATAATCAGAGAATGTTACCGCCAAAGTTCCTGAACTTGATGAACCTGTCCAGAAATATGAATGTGAACTAATACCATTCAATGGAGCTCTGTGGAATCTCATGATCTGATGCATAGCAGTTGCAACACAACCAACAGCTGTTTCAACACCACCGTCAAGAGGACATAATGTGTTCATCGGCCATCCCTGACCCCATCTTGATTCTACCAAAGCATCAACAACAATTGCTTTTGATGCTTTTGGAAAAATATTATTTTCGATATTTTTCCACTCAGTTTGTGCATCATTGTCCACATAACCTGTTTCTCTAACCTCTACGATCTGCTTGTCATATGCGTCAAATCTGTTAATGAATGGATTTTGCATGTTGTAAAGATCTTCTGTGATCTCACCATCATACGAATATCCCAGTATCGATCTCACTGCATCATCAGCTGAAACGATAACAAATCCCTGATCGAACGATACTGCATACCATGTTACCTGACCATTATATAACTTTTCAGCTACTTTTTGCACTGTGTTACCTTTAGCGGAAGCCGGTGCGTAGTTCTTGTAATAATTTTCAGCTACTTTTTTAGCTCTGGTCTGATCTACAAAAGCGGCAGACAGCATGGCTGAAATAACTAAAACTGCAACAAGGAATTTTTTCATGAATCCTCCTCATGATTAATTAGTTTTTTACTTCAATTTGGCGTTGCGCCATAACAACTAGCGTGAACAGATTGTTATGTTCTTGGTTTAATAGGCAAATGTAAAATAAGTACACTTGATCCCTTACAGTATGATTAATGATAGCTTCACACGAACTTGATCGATATTTTGTTGTGATCCAACAGTGTTCAGAAATGATAATAATATTTTGCTTTTGTATCGTATTCTTATTATAATGAAAGGACTCAAGAATAAAAAAGGTTACTGTAAAATGATAAAATTTGACATTTTGATAAAGAACGCCGTCATACTGACGATGGATAGTAAAATGACTTTATTCGATAATGGATTTATCGGGATCCAAAATGATATAATAACTTACTTAGGTGCAACTAAACCTAACTGTAGTGCCGAAGAGATCATTGATGCGGAAAATAATATCATTATGCCCGGTTTGATCAACTCACATACTCATTCAGGTATGACCATGTTCAGGGGTGTAGCAGATGATCTTTCTTTGATGAATTGGTTGAATAATTATATCTGGCCACTCGAGGATAAATTCGTGACAGAGAAAAATGTCAGAATAGCTTCAAAGCTTGCAATAGCTGAAATGATATTGTCTGGAACTACAACTTTCAATGACATGTACTTCTTTACCGGTACAACTGCAGAGAACTGTAAAGAAATTGGAATGAGGGCTGTTCTTGGAGAGGCTGTCATAGATTTTCCGGCATCTGTAAAAAAAACATCCGAAAAATATTTTATTGAGTTCATCGAGAAATACTCAAATGATGATCTGATTATACCTTCTATTGTTCCACATTCTCCATATTCATGCAGTAAAGAGCTGCTTCAAAGAATAAAATTATTATCTGATGAAAATAATTTACCGGTTCATATTCATATTTCTGAAACACTGGATGAAGTAAATTTGATAAAAGACCGGACGGGAATGACACCTGTTGAATATCTTGACAGTATTGATTTTCTGAACCATAGAACAATTGCTGTTCATTGTGTTCATTTGACTGATAATGATATAAATATCCTAAAAATACGAAATGTTGGGATAGTGAATTCACCTGAAAGTAATTTAAAATTGGCAAGCGGGATAGCTGAAGTACCAAAAATGATAAAAAGCGGTTTAACTGTTTCTCTCGGAACTGATGGACCTGCAAGCAATAACAATCTGGATATGTTCGAAGAGATGAGTATAACGGTGAAGATCCATAAAGCGCTTTACAACGATTCAACTGTTATGAATGCCAGGGAAGTATTGAAAATGGGAACTATTAACGGAGCAAAGGTACTTGGTATAAATAATTTGACCGGATCTTTGGAAGTAGGAAAAAAAGCAGACCTTATAATGATAGATGTGAAAAAACCTCATTTAACACCTATGTATGACCCGTACTCGCATTTAACTTATTGTGCAAAGGGTAGTGATGTGGATACGGTGATCATTAACGGTAAGTTAATTCTGAAAAAACGTAAATTCCTGAAATTAGATTTAGAAAAAGTAATGCTTGACATTAAAAACATTTCTAATGAAATTAATGCCTATAAAAATTAAGAACGTGTGATAATTTTATTGTATTACATTATTTTAAGGAGGATATCGTGAAAAAAATTATTATTTTAACTCTATTAACTATCAGTTTATCGATGAGTTACGCCATAGAGCTTGGAATTATTTTAGGTGAACCTACAGGGGTCAGCTTCAGACAATGGCATGGCAAATCTCTTGCAATGGATTTTCAACTGGGCTGGAGTACTAGAAATGAGAATTTTGATATTCATGGCGCATACTTATTCCATAATCAGACAAGTACAAGAATTGAAAGCAGACCTTTAACTTTTTTCTATGGTCCCGGAGGAAGATTAAAAGCTTCCGGTAACGAATTTATTCTTGGCTTTAAATTTCCTTTCGGACTGTACTATAAGTTCAAATCTATTCCTTTCTCTCTTTCAGGTGAGTTAGCCCCTGGATTAAATATAGGAAGCGAGATGGAATTCGATCTTCTTGGCGGGATAAGTTTCAGATATATCTTTTAAACCTAAAAATAATACTATTATCACAGGAGTTCCGATGAGCGATTTGACATTATGCCCTAACAAAATTGCTAAATACCTTAATAAGTTACCTCAGGAGTTCACTAAAGCTGATATAATCAGATTTATAATTGAGAATGAGATTAAAATGTTGAACTTCAGGTATGTTGGTGGCGATGGAAGACTAAAAACTTTGAATTTTGTTATCAACGGATTATCACATCTTGAAGAAGTACTTACAGTGGGAGAAAGAGTTGACGGTTCAAGCTTGTTTACTTTCATAGATGCGGTTTCAAGTGATCTTTACGTTGTTCCACGGTACAAGACCGCTTTTGTAAATCCTTTTACAGACATTCCTACTGTCGATATTCTCTGTTCTTTTTATACAGCTGACGGAAAACCGCTGGAAGGATCACCTGGACATATTGTAAAGAAGGCTCATAAGATACTTAAAGAGAAAACCGGCTACTCATTGGAAGCTTTGGGAGAATTAGAATATTATTTATTCTCTGAAATAGATTCTATTTATCCTATAATTGAACAAAAAGGTTACCATGAATCACACCCTTTTGCAAAATGGGGATTTATCCGTATCGAAGCAATGAAAGTTATCAGTGAGATCGGTGGAAATATTAAATACGGTCATGCAGAGGTAGGTAATATTATCAACGGTGATCTTGAAATGGTTCAGCATGAAATAGAATTTTTACCGGTACCCATAGAGGATGCAGCTGATCAGCTCGCTCTGGCAAAATGGGCTGTTAGAGAGACAGCATATAAATACGGTCTTGAAGTAAGTTTTGCACCAAAGATAATGGTAGGACAGGCAGGAAGTGGTCTGCATATTCATATGAGACTTTTAAAAGACGGTGAAAACGCCATGAAAAAAGCTGGAGATAAAGGCTTAACACCTGTGGCAAAGAAACTTATTGCAGGTCTTCTCGCTCTGGCACCGTCATTAACGGCTTTCGCCAACACAGTACCAACATCTTTCCTAAGGTTAGTTCCTCACCAGGAAGCTCCGACTAAAATCTGCTGGGGAGACAGGAACAGATCTGTTCTTGTCAGAGTTCCTTTGGGGTGGCAGGGAGCTGAGGAGATCATTCTCGATGCGAACCCTTTAGAGGTAAATGACGGAAAAACTTTTGTTAATAATCAAACGGTAGAGCTCAGGAATCCGGACGGAAGTGCGAATGTTCATCAATTACTTGCAGGAATAACAGTTGCTGTGATACATGGTCTTGAAATGGAAAATGGCGAAGAAGCTGCAAATTCTTTGTATGTGACTGTTAACGCAAGCGAAATGGAAGAACTTGCTCATTTACCTCTATCATGCTCTGAATCAGCAGATATTCTTGAAAAAGACAGAGAAATATATCAGAAAGATGGAATATTCCCTAAAGGTATGATATCCAGAATAATAAAAGATCTGAAATCCTATAACGACTTTGGTCTTAGTGAGATGATGGAAGGTAATACTGTTATGCTTCAGGAACTCGTCGCAAAATATTTACATTGCGGATAATTTAAAAAAGGGCAGATAACTTTATCTGCCCTTTTTTACAATATATAAAAAATTACTTTGAACTGACTGCTTTCACGTAATAAAACTTTTTTGTTTCATCAGTATCGGTTGTCCAGCTTTCTCCATTAAAACTTCCTGAATTATCCGGCTGAAATCCGCTATAAGGATCTATTGAAGAGTAAACTGTATAAGCTGTTATTCCATCTACCGGGTCCCATTCGATCAATGTAGTACTTGAAGTTTTTGTTATTGAAATGTTTACAGGTGTAGCTGACAATAGTTCATAACTGAAAGAATAATCCTGTGAAGCAAAAGGAGGATCATTGAACACAGTAACAGTTTCTCCGACCATTTTTACTGCTTTTATGTAATAACCTACCGAACTTACACCCGGTAAGGCAGGAACAACAGCTGTGAAGATCGAGTCTCCTGCAGATGAATCATATTCTGTCCCACTATCATTCATTGGTATGATCAAGGAATCGGAATCAAAATACACATGAAGTTCCGCCAGGGAAATACCGGCATCATCGTATATTTTTGATGTAATAACCACTTCGTCCAACTCTGAGGGTTTAATTGGCAAATTCTGTGTACTTTCAAAAGTGATCGGATTTATTTCTAAGTATCCCTTAGGAGTAAGGTCTTTCCCGGTAAAAGCAGGATAATCCAATGAATGTTTATGACATCTGAATGAAGTTAACGGATTTACTACATCTCCCTGAGTTGCAGCTCCGTTTACATCTATGGGGCTTATATATTCCCATACAATGGTCTTATCTGGTTTAACTTCATAAAAATGTGCGTCATCTCCCTGACAGATTACTGTATTTCCATTCTGCAATCTGTGAGCTCCGGATATGTGCGGAGAGAACATATCTTCAGGATTAGAGTCAGTATATACCCATGTTTGATCTACTGGTTCAAATGAGTTCCCGGTAGAAGGTACTGTGTAATTCCCGTATTCATCAACAGGTAGAATTATTTCATCAACGCTAGAATATAGTCCCTCAGGTCTTATGGTTCCGTTATTGAAAACAGTAATATTCCCCTCGCCCGGATACCCGCTCTGGATCCATCTGGCATCGTGCTGTTCAAAGAATTTTTGTTCATTATTCGTTTGAGCTCTGTATGTTTCAGGATTGCCCCAACGGTAGAGTATATCTCCTCCTTTTCCTGAGTTCCCGCCTGTATGACCGGCTGCTTCTGCTGTTGTTGTACTGTGATCAATTATCCAGAATTCATTAATATTTCTCAAACTTATGGATATCTGATCCAGTTCACTGTTGTAGTCAATACCATTTGCGTGAAGCCATTCCCTTAATGTTGTTGGAGTGTAATTCACATCCATTAGCTCCGGATGATCTTCTACTACTCCGTAATTATCCTTTGCAGGATCAAAATCCTGTATCAGATGGTCGTATATCTGCCACTCCCATACAACATTCCCAGTATTTAATCCTGTTGGTTCTATTTCAACGATCTTTTCTATCCATAATCTAAGAGTAGATATCGAAGATGGATCTCTACCAGCATCTTCAAGATCAGCTCTTAGCCTAATATCCCTTATCAGCAAAAGAACATTACCATTAGGCATTGGTTCTATATCATGATGCTGATAATCTAAAGCATCCGGATAGTAGTATTCCCATATAACATCCCCATCCCATGTAATTAACTCAACACCGTAATCTGAATCAGCAGTATAAAAAGATCTTAAAAGATTTCCATTCTCAAGTAAATATATACTGAGATTAGGAGCATATAAACTTTCCCACTGGTGGACTATTCTTCCATAATTGTCTATAAGATAAGTATTACCTGTTGAAGCCGGATTGAATAAGGTATAACCTTCATAAACACCATCAAGGTTTTTAAGTACACCCATTGTACGGTCAACAGAAAATAATGTGGTGTTGATGATCAGAATTAACAGGATTCCTATCAATTTAAAATATTTTTTCATCAGTATAACTCCTTAGTTTTCTAATTTCGGTATACAATTTTAAAAAATCTGTTTTCTCTTGTCAAGATTATTTATCATAATTTGTACTATTCCGGATATGACCATGATAAAACAGAGTATCTGGCCCATAGAAAAAGAGAACAGGACAAATCCAAGCTGTTCATCCGGTTCTCTAACAAACTCGATCAAAAATCTTATCAGTCCGTAAAAGATGAGATAAAGGGCTAATAATTTACCTTTTACAATTTCTTTTTTTCTCAAAAACCAAAGAACAAAAAATAAAAATATACCTTCAAAAAAAGCTTCATACAGCTGAGATGGATGTCTTAAAGTATCATCCCCCGCCATAGGGAAATACATACCAATCCAGCTATCAGTAATCCTGCCGTATAATTCCCCGTTTATAAAATTTCCCAATCTGCCAAAAGTATATCCAAGAGGAACCGCAGGTATTACAAAATCTGAAAATTCAAAAAAATTTAATTTATTTTTCTTGGTAAAATAATAGGTTCCGATAAATGCACTTATTGTAGCCCCGTGATATGACATACCTGCGATACCGGTAAATTTAAAACCTCCTTTGAACCTGAACGGAAGAAATATCTCCAGTGGATTTTGAATGAAATAATTCAGGTTATAAAATAGTACGTAACCTAATCTTCCACCAATAAGTACAAATATTATTATTATGAAGATATAGTTCTCTACGATATCTTTCGTGTAGCTGAGTTTTTCCTTCTTGATCCTGTGACCTAAGATCAGATAAACTGAAGAAAATGCCAGTATATACATTAGACCGTAATATTTTATCTGAAAACTTCCCACTGAAAAAATTGTAGGATCGATCCTGTAAGGTATTGTTTGCCACCATGATTGAAAACTTTCCATATAAATTTTCCGGTTTTTTAACAGGTTCATCTAATTTAATCATATTACTTCTGTTATGCAATTAATTTCGCCTATGATGACACATAGCTTTACTGACAAAATCATGACATGACCTGTTTTTTTGATGAATTTTAGGAATATTCTAAGATCGTAAATTACATATTTGTAGCTATTTTGATTCTCTGAGGTATTTGGCACGTTATTTGTATTGATATTTGTCGTATGATGAGAGTGATACAATAAAATTAATATAAGGAGCACAAAATGGGAAAGATAATTGGTATTGACCTGGGAACAACTAATAGTTGTGTCGCAGTTATGGAGGGAAATGAACCGGTAGTAATAACTAATGCAGAAGGTGGAAGAACAACTCCATCCGTTGTTGCTTTTTCTAAGAATGGTGAAAGATTAGTTGGTGGACCTGCGAAAAGACAGGCCGTCACAAATTCTCATAAAACTATTTCTTCAATAAAAAGATTTATGGGAAGAAAATTTGACGAGGTGGGACAGGAAATAAAGGAAGTACCTTATGAAGTAACAAAGAATGCAAATGGTGTCGTACAGGTAAAGATCGATGACAAAGAATTTACTCCACCTGAGATATCCGCTATTATTTTACAGAAACTAAAACAGGCTGCTGAAGATTATCTTGGAACAAAAGTAACAGAAGCTGTCATTACAGTACCTGCTTACTTTAATGATGCACAGAGACAGGCAACAAAAGATGCAGGAGTTATCGCTGGTCTGGATGTAAAAAGGATCGTAAATGAACCTACAGCTGCTGCTTTGTCTTATGGTCTGGACAAGAAAACTGAAGGAATTATAGCTGTTTATGACCTTGGTGGTGGTACTTTTGATATATCTATCCTTGAAATCGGGGACGGAGTATTTGAAGTAAAATCCACTAACGGTAATACTCATCTTGGTGGTGATGATTTTGACCAGAGACTTATAAATTATCTGGCAGATGAATTTAAAAAATCAGATGGCATTGATCTTAAGAAAGATCCAATGGCTCTTCAGAGACTTAAAGAAGCTGCTGAAAAAGCTAAAATGGAACTTTCATCCGGAACTCAGACTCAGATCAACCTGCCGTTCATTACTGCAACTCAAGATGGTCCAAAGCATTTGGATATATCACTTACAAGAGCTAAATTCAATGACCTTACAAGTGACCTGGTTCAAGCATCTATTGAACCTTGTAAAATTGCTCTAAAAGATGCAGGTATAGAGTTGAGTGAGATCAAAGAAGTTATACTTGTTGGTGGATCAACAAGAATTCCTGCAGTTCAGGAAGCTGTGAAAAATTTCTTCGGCAAAGAACCTAATAAAAGCGTAAATCCTGATGAGGTCGTTGCTTTGGGAGCTGCAATACAGGCAGGTATTTTAGCAGGTGATGTTCATGATGTTCTTTTATTGGATGTTACTCCGCTATCACTTGGTATTGAGACTCTGGGAAGTGTAATGACAAAGCTTATTGATGCAAACACTACTATTCCGACTAAGAAAACTGAGACATTCTCAACCGCTGCTGACAACCAGCCTGCTGTTGATATCCATGTTCTTCAGGGTGAAAGACCAATGGCACCGGATAATAAGACTATCGGCAGATTCCAACTGGACGGTATCGCACCTGCTCCAAGAGGTGTTCCTCAGATCGAAGTTACATTTGATATTGATGCGAACGGTATATTGAGTGTTTCCGCAAAAGATAAAGCAACAGGCAAAACTCAGAATATCAAGATCGAGTTCTCTTCCGGTCTTACTGATGACGAGATAGAGAAAATGAAAGCTGATGCAAAAGCTCATGAAGCAGAAGACAAGAAGAAAAAAGAAATTGCAGATGTTAGAAATACTGCAGATCAGTCAGTTTTCCAGACTGAAAAACTTTTGAAAGACCTTGAAGGTAAGATCGATGCCGCTGATAAAGAAAAATTACAGACAGGTGTTGAAAAATTGAAAGAACTTCTTAAAGGTAATGATATCGAAACTATCAAAATGGCTACCGAAGAGCATAATAAGGTATGGCACGAAATTAGTCAGAAAATGCAACAGGCTGCAGGTGCACAACCTGGACAGGGTGGCCCGACTGATTTCGATCCTTCTCAGCACCAGCCAAAAGGTGATTCTAAAGCTGACAGTAAGGAAGATGTTGAGAATGCTGACTTTGAAGTAGTTGACGATGACAAATAAATAATATACTCCTCCCGCTCTATCGGGGTAGGGTCTTAGACAGAAATCCTCCCAGAAAAAAGGCTCGTTTGATTACGAGCCTTTTTTCGTTATAACAATATCAACATTCAGATTCAATATCCCGTTCGCAACGATCGCTGTTATGATCCCGGCTGGGATACTCAGTAGAATAATAACCGAAACAGTAGTATCATATTCCATCACTCCTCCGAAGATCTTTGAAAATAAAAAATACTGGGTCAGGTTAAAAGCTACAGCACTAAAAATACTTACTACAGTTATCGAGATTTTATCTCTGAAAAAAACTATTAAAAAATACATTACTGAAAAAGAAATAATTCCTCCACTCAGAGAAAATAAGAAGGGCAGAGAGAAAAGTTTAGCACTGAAAAACCCTCCAACGAATATTCTTATCATATTAATGAAAAAAGCGGATAAATATTCGCGTTTCTTTAGAAAATATAATGTAATTGAATTTGCCAGACCGATCTTAATAAATGGAATTGGGAGAATTATAAATATCTCCAGCAACTGAAGCATGGATGCTAAGGCTGAGAACACTGCAATAATATAAACACGTGATGAATATGTAAATTTCATATATAAAACCCATCCAGTCGAACATATGGGTTCGACCCTACAATATTAGATGTAAAACTTAGAGATACTATTGCGAACTCATCACTCATAACTTATAACTCATACCTATTTTTACCCTACAACAGCATCTATTTTACTTTCTTTTTCCCCTGTGAACTTTATTATCACTTTCTGCGGCATACAAACGATCTTTCCATTGTCATCTTTACCTAACCAACCATATTTTACGCAATATTTAGTCTTGCAATGAGAGTCTGTCATTCTGACCTTTCCATCTTTGACCTGAACCTCAATATCAAGTTTCTCATTATGAAAATGATATGTTGAATCTATTCCTGGATCCAGAGATTTAGAGAAATTATCTCCTGCCGTGACAAATATTTGTGGATTTTCTAGTTCTTGGTTTCTTAGAAATGGTAAAACTATTGCAATAACGATCAGGATGTAGAATAATATGTCTAATATTCGGAACATTTACTTTTCCAGGTGAACAATAATTCTTGTATCCAAGTAGGGATTTTCGAAGATCTGATAATTTTTGAAAAATTCTCCATTATCCTCCCCGGTCAGGATATAAACACTTCCTGTTTCGTTTATGACCCTTAATAAATGAGGAGTAATTACTTTAAAATTCCCAACCCCTCTTGTAAAAACAATGTCATATTTATCATCATAATCTTTTTTACTGAGTTCCTCAAGTCTACCATTGATCACAGACACATTTTCAAAATTAAGCTCATCTATTGCCAGTTGTAGAAATACCGTCTTTTTTCTTGTAGCATCAAGCAAATCGATCTTAACATCAGGCATTAAGCATGCTATTAACATACCGGGCAGTCCTCCTCCTGTCCCGACATCCAGGAAAACCCCTTCTTCGTATTGCAGTACTTCGTACAATGAATAAGCTTCCAGCAATGAATTTTTTAGAACAGGAATTTCACTTTTACGTGATATAAGATTGATCTTTTTATTCCATTCTGATAGGAAATTGTAATATTTTTCAATATTATTAAAATGTTCTTCCGTAAATTTTATACCTAAGATATCTTCACATTCATGAATCAAATTCGTTATTCCGTGGTTCATATATTTTTCCTGTGTCATTGCGAGGATTTATACAAATCCGTGACAATCTATTTATTTTATACGAGACGTGATAAATCACGTCTTTACGGGATGTTTGGGGACGAAAAGAAATCGTCCCCTACAGTTTCCCTTGGATATTGGACATTTTGTAGGGAACAGTTCCCTACAGTAGTCCCTTGCTTTTCATATTGACCAATATCACAGAAATATCTGCCGGTGAAATTCCTGCAATTCTACTCGCTTGACCGATCGAGACAGGCTTTATCCTGTTCAATTTCTCCACTGCCTCATTCTTTAAACCTTTGAACTCCGAATAATCAAGGTCCTGTGATAATTTTATTTTCTCATTCTTCTTAAATCTATCTATCATATCCTGTTGTCTGGCAATATATCCCTCATATTTTATCAGTGTCTCAGCCTGCTTTAGTTCATAATAAGAATATTTCTCAGGAAAGTTCATTACAGAATTATTAAGCAACATATCAATTGACACCTCGGGTCTTTTTAAGAATTTTTCTATCTTCAGACCCT
Organism: Candidatus Delongbacteria bacterium; assembly: GCA_016937995.1. Lineage (GTDB taxonomy): Bacteria > UBA4055 > UBA4055 > UBA4055 > UBA4055 > WTAK01. The sequence goes on along the minus strand of JAFGVM010000008.1, from coordinate 33,960 downwards.
CACCGGACAATTTTTCCCCGAGACCTTTCAGCATAGCATTAAGGTCACTCATTTTTATCTTCTTCTTACCGCAAAATTCTAGTAACTCATCTATATTTTTCAATCTGCTTTCCAGGTATTTTATTTCACTTCTCTTTAGAAGTTTATATTTTTTTGCGAATCTTAATAATCTTGAGTCCGCATTATCATGACGTAGTTCAAGCCTGTATTCTGCCAATGATGTGAACATTCTGTACGGTTCTCTGATATCTTTTGTAATTAGATCATCAATCAGAACTCCTATATAGGCTTCATTTCTCTGAAGAATAAAACTTTCTTTGCCGTCAATTTTCAATACTGCGTTTATTGCCGCCATCAAACCCTGTGCCGCAGCTTCCTCGTATCCTGACGTTCCATTGATCTGACCTGCGAAATATAAACTTTTTATCTTTCTTGTCTCAAGGTCAAGTTTGATCTGATAAGCAGGAAAATAATCATATTCAATAGCATAGGCCGGTCTTACGAAATGAGCATTTTCCATTCCGGGAACCGTGTGGAGGGCTTTCTTCTGAATATTCACAGGTAAACTTGATGAAAATCCATTTATATAGAATTCATTTGTATCCAGACCTTCCGGTTCAAGGAATAATCTATGGGATATTTTTTCTTTGAATCTGAAAACCTTATCTTCAATTGAGGGACAGTATCTTGGTCCTGTACCTTTTATCTGTCCTGAAAATAAAGCGGTTTTATCTAAATTACTTCCAATAATAGAATGTGTTTCTTTCGTAGTATTCGTCACATAGCATGGAGTTTGTTTCAAAAAGGCTTTGTTGTGCCGGAATGAGAATGGAATAATATGTTTATCTGAACCGTGAATATCCATACCTTCAAAATTTATAGAATAACCTGCAATTCTCGGAGGAGTACCGGTCTTTAGTCTACCGACTTCAAATCCATGCTTCTGCATATGCTTAGAAAGAGCATAAGAGGATTTTTCCCCTAACCTTCCTGAAGGGATCTGTTTTTTTCCGATGTGAATTACAGCTTTTAAAAACGTTCCTGAGCAGATGATCACTTTTTTACAGTGAACGATACCGTTTATCTCTGTTTTTACGCCTTTACACTCATTGTCCTTTATTACAAGATCAAGAACTTCATCCTGAAGAATATCAATATTCTTATGATTTTCCAGTTTAGACCTGACAAACGCGGAGTATCTTTTCTTATCTGACTGGACTCTGAGAGCCCATACAGCCGGTCCTTTCGACAAATTCAATGTCTTGAACTGAATACCCGTTCTGTCTGCCGCTACACCCATTAAACCACCGAGAATGTCGATCTCTTTGACCAAATGACTCTTTGCAAGACCACCAATTGCAGGGTTACATGACATCTGGGCGATCTGATCCACAGTTTGAGTTATCAGCAGAACTTTTTTCTTCATCTGAGCCGATATCCATGCCGCTTCAACACCTGCATGACCCGCCCCGACAACAATTATATCAAAATCTTTTTTCATTTATTTCCCTTCCATTTTCCAAACACCTTTCCAGTCAACCGGTGGATCGGCAATCATCTGCTCACATCTGTAAACCAGCATCTCTGAAGTTTTATCCTTATATTTCTCAGCTACTTCAGCAAATACCATTCGCGCCTGCTTGAAATCACCCTCTCTGTACAGATTCAGACCTCTGTTATAAATATTCAGCTTCTCCTTAACTTCAACAGTGAAAAGTTTACCGTCCTTAAAATCTATCAACTCATAAATTCTGACCGGTTTATTTTTACCTTTGACCGATACTAGATCTATTTCTCTGAAAATAAAATCATCTTTTACATATTCATAAGTCGTACCACTTGTCAGAATTTTTGTTCCATAGTATTTATTCAATCCCTCCAATCTTGATGCGAGGTTCATTCCATCACCTATCGCGGTATAGTCGAAAAGCTCATCACTACCAATGTTTCCAACGGTCACTACGTCGGTATTGATACCTAGTCCTATCTCGATATCTCTGAATATTTCATCTTTTATGTGAGGGCGCATTTCGTCAAGGTTCTCCAGCATATTCAATGCGGATCTACATGCTAAATGTGGATGATCACAATCAAGAGGTGCTCCGAAGAAACAAATAACAGCATCACCCATGTACTTATCCAAAGTTCCCTGATTAAGCTTAATAACTTTAGTCATTTCTTTCAGATAATGGTTTAAAAATTCTACCAAAGTCTTTGGATCTGTTTTTTCACTGTAAGAAGTAAAGCCACGAATATCAGAGAACATCATTGTAATTTCTTTCTTAACCCCTCCAACTTTTAAAAGATCAGGATTCTTTAGCATTTCCTTTGAAACTACCTCAGGTACATATCTGCCCAGTGTACTTTTGATGAATTTTTTAGATTTGTTCTCATTATAATAACTTATCGTATAGGTTACAAGAAATGAGAATACGATAGAATATATTGGTCTTGTAATATCGAGAAGAATATTTTCAGTGTTGAACAAATAGAATGATAACTTATAGTACGTGATAGAAGAAATAATAACGAACATAGTTGAGAAGAACATATGGAGTCTGCTTGTCACTAATAGGTTCACTATCAGAGATAGAAGAAGCATGATCAAAATTATATAGATCAGGTCCACTTCTGAAATAAAATCATTTTTTATGATCGTATTGATAATGTTAGCATGAACTTCAACACCGGGAAAGTCTTTTTGAATTGGAGTCGATCTCAGATCCATTAAGCCTCTCAGTGAAGATCCCAGGAGAATGATATTGTTCTTAAAAGTCTTTCTTCCTACTCGATTTTTCATTACATCGTAGAAAGATACGGTTCTATAGGTCTTCCAGGTACCCTTGTAGTGGATCAGCATCCTGTTCTCATTATCAAGTGGAATTGTAATATCCTTTTTAACGCTGTCGATAGTTGCATTCTTCAGAACTATACTTTTTTTGTCATTGAAAACAATATCACTCTCAGAAACTCCGAGATATTTCATACATACTACAAGAGACAGGGCAGGATACAGTTTGCCCAGGTACTTTCTGATCAGAGGTGTTCTTCTGAAAACTCCGTCTTCATCACTTGTAATTCCAAGAAAGCCGCTTGAAGTTGCTGAACTTATAATATCCTTTGATCCATAATCCAAAATATCCTTCGATTCCGAAAAGAATCCCGGATCTTCAAAATTTATAATTGACGGTATCCCTGTTTCAACAGTATCTGCATAGATAAAATCGTATTTATCTTCCATCTGAAAATTGTAACCTGCAACAACATTATCTGCATTTGAAATTGTTTCACACAGTATGGAATCATCTTCAGTAAATCTACTTCGATCAAATAAAAGGTCGAAACCTACGACTTTTGATTTTCCCTTTGCAAGATTTTTCACTGTTTCAGCCAAATAAGTTCTCGGCCACTCAAAATATTTCCCCAGTTTATCAACAGATCTGCTATCAATATCTGTAATAACTATATCGTCGATCGAATTCTCTCTGACCTTGTCGTAATATCTTTCTTTGAACTTCAGATCAGTGAACTGATTTTCGAACCTGTCAAAAAAATTTGTTACCGTGATCAGGGAAAGCATTGATATCAGTATACTTAGAGCCAGTATTTTTATTTTGGTCTTATTCATGATCACAACTTCTAAAATATTAATGTCCGTATGCAATTTAACGATTCAATGCAAATATATCAACACCAAATAATCGATCAGTTTTCTTCGACTCCAATACTCTTATAAATAACTATAATAATTAATTATATTTCTGTTGCTTTATTGGTTAATTTTGCTTTTATTGTTAGCTACTAAATGAACCACTATAAATAAATTAACATATCGGAGAAATTAATGAGTTTCGAAGTACCTGTAGATCAAAATATCATTGAAGCATTTATCGAAGACGAGATGCAAAGGTCATATATTGAATATTCAATGTCGGTAATTGTTTCCCGTGCTTTACCAGATGTTAGAGACGGTTTAAAACCAGTTCAGAGAAGGATCCTTTACGGAATGAATGAACTTGGACTGCATTACAACAAGAAAGAGAACAAATGTGCCAGAATTGTCGGTGAGGTTATGGGTAAGTATCATCCTCACGGCGACCAGGCGATTTATTCAGCTTTAGTAAGAATGGCACAACCTTTTACATACAGATATCCGTTAGTGAGCGGACAGGGAAACTTTGGTAACGTCGACCTTCCTGCAGCTGCTCCTCGTTACACAGAGGCCAAACTTAATAGATTATCAGATGAAATGCTTGCTGATATAAACAAGGAAACAGTTGATTTTGTACCAAATTATGACGATGCTTTTATGGAACCTTCAGTACTGCCGACCAGAGTACCCAATCTATTGATCAACGGTGCACAGGGTATTGCAGTGGGTATGGCAACATCCATCCCTCCTCATAATTTAACTGAGATCCTCCAGGGAACACTGGCACTTTTAGATGATCCTGAAATACCTATTGACAATGTAAAAGCTGATGAAGAGCTCGGTATTGAAGAAAAGTTGGGATTGATGCACTATATCAAGGCTCCTGATTTTCCAAGCAAGGGTATCATTTACGGTTATTCCGGTATCAAGGAGATGTATCTGACAGGTAGAGGAAGGGTTGTTCTAAGAGGCAGGATCGAAAAGATAATTACTGAGAAGAAGGGTGAACGGAGCAGGCTTGTTATCACTGAAATACCTTATCAGGTGAGCCGTAAGGGTTTGATCGAAAAGATAATCGAGCTGGTAAAAGATAAAAGGATCGATGGTGTTTTTGATGTTAATGATGAATCCAGCAAGGATACAAGAATAGTCATTGAACTGAAAAAAGATGCGAATGAAGATGTAATAATCAATTTACTTTACAAATATACACCACTACAAACTTCTATCAGTGGTAATATGATCGCTCTGGTTAACGGAAAACCAACGCAGTTGAACTTAAAACAATTTCTGGAGCAATTCATTCTCCACAGAGAAGAAATAATTGTTAGAAGAAGTAAATTTGATCTTCAAAAAGCAGAGGATAGGATACATATTCTTCTCGGCTTGAATATAGCCCTTGACAATATTGACCGAGTGATAGAAATAATAAGGGGAAGCTCAAACGCTGATCTTGCTAAAACAGCCCTTATGGAAGAATTCAGTCTTTCGCAAATACAGGCTACATCTATACTGGCAATGAGATTATCCCAACTTACAGCTCTTGAAAGAGAAAAATTATTAAATGAGATCGAAGAACTAAAATTAAAGATAGAAGACCTCAAAGAGATTCTTGGAAGCAGAGACCGAAGAATTCAAATAATAAAAGATGAAGTTCAGGAGATCCTTGACAAATACGGAGATAAGAGGGAGTCTGAAATTGTTTACTTTGCCGATGACCTGACAGTTGAGGATATGATACCTGATGATGATGTTATTGTAACACTTTCATACTCAGGATACATAAAAAGGATAAATGCTGCTGAATTTAAACAGCAGGGTCGAGGTGGTGTTGGAGCAAAAGGTGCTGACAGTAAGGATGATGATGAGATCGAGTTTATGTTCACTGCATCCAATCACAACTATGTAATGTTCTTTACCGATAGAGGTAAATGCTATTGGAAAAAAGTATGGCAGATACCTGAGATGGGAAAAGCATCAAAAGGAAGACCGATCGTTAATATCCTTGAAAGGGTTCAGGGTGAAAAGATAAAAGCAGCGCTTGTTGTTAAAGATTTTGAAAAAGACGGTGAATCTATTGTTATGGCAACAAGGAACGGAATCATCAAAAAAACAAAATTAATGGCATACTCCAGACCAAACATCGGAGGTATCATAGCTATAAACCTGAGAGATGATGATGAACTTCTGAACGTAAGGATCACCAATGGAAATAATGAGATACTTTTAGGAACATATTTTGGTTATGCCAACAGATTCCATGAAAGTCTTGTTCGAGAGGTCGGAAGGAACTCTATTGGTGTAAAAGGAATAAACCTGAGAGAAGGTGATAAAGTTGTAGGTATGGTCGTTTCAGATAGTGAAGAGGAATCAATCCTTGTTATGAGTGAAAATGGTTACGGTAAAAGATCAGAAGTTGGAGCATTCAGGAAAACAAAAAGAGGCTCAAAAGGTGTAAAAGCCTTGAACGTTACTGAAAAGACCGGTAAAATGATCTATCTTGAAAAAGCAAATGATGATAACGACCTTATGATAATGACAGTGAACGGTACTGTTATAAGACAGTCCATGTCAAATATTCGGGTAATGGGCAGAAACACTCAGGGTGTAAGATTGATAAAGCTCAGAGAAGGTGATAATATCGCTGATGTTTGTATACTTCCTGAGTACGAAGAACCTGAAGTAATCGTAGAAGAAATCGTTACCGCAGCTGATGGAAGCTCTGAAGAATCTCCCGAGATAAATACTGATGAGATCAACACCGATGAAGGAACAGATTAAATAATTTCAATAAATTTCGGAGGGTATTATGCCTGCAAAGAAAGGAACCAAAAAAAAGACTGAGAAAAAAGATATTGTGGAAGCTACTCCCAAAGAAGTAAAAGACGAGAAAGTTGGAATGATCGATGAAGAACCTGAGAAAATAATCGTTGAGAAGATCGTTAACGAACACACTGAAGAAGTAGTTGACAATGATGATTTCAACGGCGAAGGTGAATCTTTAAACATCGTTGAGAGATTTGTAAGATTTGAAACCGAGACAAAAATCGGCATTATCTCATCAGTGATTCTACTATGTGCTGTATTATTCAGTTGGGATTGGATAAACACTACATGGTGGCTTATTTTGATCTTGGCTGCTGTTGCCTTAAAAACACTTCATTCTCAATCAAACGATCTTGAAGAAGATAAACCGTTTGAATCTAAGATGTCGAGACTGTTTTTTATTGGTACTATCATCCTTCTGGTCATCAGAGATCTTGTGATAACATCAAGACTTGACAACTGGATCGATTATATCAAATAAACAGAAGCTCTACAGCTTCAGGTTAAAATTATTTAGAAGCCGTGGATTTTTTTAAGTTCACGGTTTTTGCGTATCTGATTAACAATTCAATATTCATAATAGCTGAACTAATTATAGTTAGAGCATAAATGATATTTTCAGCATTAATATCTTCTCTGATACTGATCGAAAGCAGAGAGATTGGTCAGAGCATGTTGTCACAACCTTTCATGGTATCTTTTCTGTTGGTTTTCTTAGGATTTGATCCTTATTTTGTTTTTATAACCGCTGCACTAACCCATTTTTTTTACATACATTACGTTCCTTCAGGTGCAACTAAATATCCGGAATATCCATTTTCCTTTTTTGTCGTTATTTCATCTACAAAAGAGATTATTGCACAGTTCGAACCAAATATCGGATTATTAACACTTATTACATTCGCACTTATAATAATTGTGAGTAGACTTACTGCAACATACGTTTACTACAAGAGAATGTATATTGAGAAATTTATTGAAAAATTCATTACGGATGAGAAAAAACTGGGTATTCGACTGTCTCTGGGAATCAGGATTACATATTCAATAGTTACATTCACTACATTCGCTTTAATTTTGATTTATTTATCTAAAAATCTGCTGTTCAAGTTCTTAGCCCCATCAGAACTTTCACTTGCTATGAACGATCTTATTATTTTTATACTCCTTGGAATGTTCACACCCTATTTATTTTCAAAGAAAAAATTTAAAGCATCATTTACCGGGATCATAATAGGTCTCATTATATTATTGGTTTAGGAAATTACTATGGATGTGCTGACAAAAAAAGAAATATTAATACTTACTTTCAGGACCTTTTTCATAAGATTATTTTATAATTACAAGAACTTGTTCGGAGTTGGTATTTGTTATAATCTATTACCTGTTGGCAAAAGGTCTTTCTGTAATGATCAGAATGATAAAGATTTTTTTCAGAGACATATGTCTTTTTTCAATACAAATGTCTTTTTATCCGGATTTGCAATTGGCATCATAATAAAATTGGAACAATCAGAATCGTTAGAACATCTTGAAAGGATTAAAAACACTTTATCGGGTACTTTGGGTGCATTGGGAGATAATCTCATTAATAAAACAATAATGCCGTTAATTATTTTTGCATCACTGAATATCATGATAATGAACGGACTCTCATTTGATTTATCTTCTTTGTTTTTTGTATTATTTCTCCTTTTGCTTTTTAATATATTCAATTTCTCAATAAGATTCTACGGAATATCTCACGGTAATAAGTTTGGACATAAATCTCTAAGTATTTTCAAAAGTGACAAGTATAGAACTATACTCAAGACATTATCTTATGTAAGAGATATTTTAGCAGGATACTTAATTGTAAATTTGATGTCTTTTCTTTATCAACCTATAGAAAACCGCTTGAATTTATTAAATTTGATATTCAGTGCTTTCTTAATATTTTATTTTGTTAAATTCCTACCGGTTATTTATAGAGAGGTAAGCACAGTTATTACTCTGGTTTTCTATCTGATTTTTTTCAGTTATTATTTGTGATAATATAATTTTTTGCATTATCATTGTTTTTTTCAATTCAAGGCGTTACATTATTAAAGAAAAGAAGAACTAAAAATTTAAGGTAAAGAAATTGAACAAATGACCGAGAAGAAAGTTGAAATAATTAACAGTCTTGGATTACATGCAAGACCCGCTGCTCAATTAGTGAAAATTACCACACGTTTTGATTGTGATGTTTTCATAGAAAAAGATGGTTTTGAAGTAAATGCCAAATCGATAATGGGAGTAATGATGCTGGCAGCTGAACAAGGCTCATACATTACTATAAAATGTGACGGGGATGATCAGGATGAGTGTATGGAAGAAATTGTTAATCTTATAAAAAATAAATTTCATGAAGAATAATGCCTAAACTGAGAAAAGAAAAAATATTAAAAGGAGTTCCTGCATCACCTGGAATAAGTATAGGCACCCCCTTTCATTATGTCCATGAAACTTTGAATGTTTCCAGAAATGTTATTGAGGATCATGAAATAGAGCAGGAAATACAAAAGTACCGAAGATCTATTGAAAAATCCCGAGCATTAATTATTGATGACAAAAAAAAGGCATTAAAAAATAACAGTGCAGATGCTGCTAAAATTTTTGATGCACATCTTCTTATACTTGATGATGTTGTTTTGATCGATGAAGCTATTTCAATTATTTCAAATCAGAACGTACAGGCTTCTTATGCAGTAAGTAAGGTAATGAAAGATTACCAGACTGCTTTTGAAAATTTACAGAATGAGTATTTTTCTCAGAGAGCATTCGATGTTGAGGATGTCTGCAGAAGGATCATCAGCAATATTATAGCGGAAGAAAAAAACGAAGTACATGATACAACTGTGCTGAACGGTAAAAAAATTATTATAACAAAGAAACTTTTTCCTTCAGACACGCTTAATTTCGACAGAGAACATATTCTGGGTATCATAACTGAATATGGGGGAAGTACAAGTCATGCCGCCATTATGGCGAGAGGTATGGCCGTACCTGCTATCGTCGGTGTTCAGGGGATCGGAAAATGGATCGATGATACTTCTTTAATTATTGTAGACGGATATACCGGCAAAGTCATCATCAATCCTACACCTACGACCTTTGAAGTATATAAAAAAATGCAGCATGCTGAAGAAAAACAATACCTTGAAGATCTGAACATAGCAAAACTAAAGTCAGAAACTCTGGACAAGCACAAGGTTAGTATTTCATGTAATATTCAAACTGATGATGAAGTAGAAAGTGTTCTGAAATGGTCCGGTGAGGGTATCGGTTTATTTAGAACGGAATTCCTGTTTGAAAGCAGTTTAAGCATTTTATCGGAAGAGGAACAATATCGTATATATGATAAAGTCAGTAAAGATATCTTCCCGAACAATGTTATAATCAGACTTCTTGACATTGGGGGAGATAAACTGCAGGATAAATTAAGGCTCAAAGAAGATAATCCTTTCCTTGGAGTAAGAGGTTTAAGACTGTTATTTGATCATCCGGATATTCTTCGATCTCACCTTAGAGCGATTTTAAGAGCTTCACATAGAAAAAATATTTGGATAATAATTCCTTTCGTTACAGATATTTATGAAGTTAAAAGGATAAAAGGGATAATTGGTCGGGTAAAAAATGAAATGATATCAGAAGGTTATAATGTTGATAAAAAGATCAAAATTGGAATTATGCTTGAGATACCGTCTGTTGTGATGATCGTTGATCATATAGCTCCTTTGGTGGATTTTTTCAGTATCGGAACAAATGATCTTACTCAATATACCCTTGCTGCTGACCGTGGAAATGAAAAAGTAAGTCATATTTTTGATTCACTTCATCCCGCAGTGATCCAACTTATAAAAATATCCATTGAATCTGCGAATAAACACAATAAATATATAAGTCTTTGCGGTCAGATGGCAGCTTATCCAATAGCCATACCTTTATTACTAGGACTTGGACTTAGAAATTTTAGTGTAACACCGTTTTTAGTACCTGTGGTAAAAAAGATCATTCGTAGAGAACTTGTATCAGACTGTGAAAAATTGGCAGAACAATGTTTGCAGAATGGAAGCGGAAGGAAAATAAATAAAATACTTTCAGATTTTTTTACCAATACCATTGGGGAGAGAATGATAAAATAAAAAAATGCCGGTAAAACCGGCATTTTTTTATATACTGTGAATTCCCATTTTAAATACACTTTCTGCTGCTTCAAGAACAGATTCGCATAACGTAGGATGAGGATGTATAGAATCTATCAGATCATGCAGAGAAAGATCGTTTTCCTTTATTATTACCAGCTCCTGAAGAAGATCTGAAGCATGAGGTCCTATAATATGAGCACCTAATACTTTTTCACCCGACATATCTGTTAATATCTTTACAAATCCATCCGTTTCGCCCAAACCTTTTGCTTTACCATTAGCAGCAAATGAAAATCTTCCCGTTCTATAAACAATCCCTTTTTCTTTCAGATCTTGTTCCCTTTCACCAATAGATGCAATTTCCGGGTTGGTAAATACAGCAGAAGGAACGTTATTGTAATTTATCTCCTTTTTGATTCCGGCAATATTTGCCGCAGCAACCAGACCCTGAGTAGCAGCAACATGAGCAAGCATCCACTTTCCTGTGATATCACCTATCGCATATATATTTGAAACTGATGTTTGCATTTTACTGTTAATTTCAATAAAGTTTTTCTCGTTAATCATAATGTTCTGTTCGTCAATTCCATTGCCCTTAATATTGATCGATCTGCCTCCGGCAGCCAGAACTTTGGTATATACTTCCTCTGAGGAATCATTAAAATATACTTTTATCTTTTTATCTTCAATGATCTCTATTTTCTCAACTTTAGTCTGCAGCTTAAGTATTACACCTTTTTTCTTGAAGGAAGTTTGCAATGTTCTTGAAACCTGAACATCTTCAGTCGGAATAAGAGTTTTAAGCATTTCAACTACTGTTACATCAGAACCCAGATCGTTATATATTCCAGCAAATTCACAACCTACTACACCTCCACCTATTATCAATAACTTTTCAGGTATCTCTTTCATTTGTAATGCATCATCACTTGATATTACATTCTTATGGTCAATATTGAAAAATGGAATTATTAATGGTTCCGATCCTGTTGCCAGAATAATATTTTTGGAAGTGAGTTTTTCACCATTATCCAAGGTAACCTCATTATTTCCTGTAAGTTTGCCAAAGCTGTTAAAGACCTCTATCTTTCTCATTTTAAATATTTTATCCAACCCGCCAACTAAACTATCAACTATTTCCTGTTTTCTTTGTATGATCTTTTCGATACTGACCTTTACATTTTCAACAGATATACCGAACTCTTCACTTTTCTTTATCTTTGACAGTAATTCTGTAGAAGATAAGATAGATTTCGTAGGGATACATCCTCTGTTTAAGCATGTACCTCCCAGCTTATCTTTTTCTATGATTGCTGTTTTTAATCCATACTGATTTGCTCTGATTGCAGCTGTGTAACCTCCGGGACCACCGCCTAAAACTAATACATCATAATTCATATGAACTCCATCTCTAAAATTTAACCAAAAGTAATTACACTATTTCTAAAAATCAACTTAAATGATAAAAAAAAGGGCTACATTTTTGTAGCCCTTTTTTATCGTAAAGTTGTCAGATTATCTTGACATTACTCTGAATTCGATCCTTCTGTTCTTAGCTCTTCCTTCTTTAGTCTTGTTATCAGCTATCGGTTTATCTTCTCCAAAACCTACTGCTGTTAATTGACTTTGAGGTATATTAAGCTTTGTTGTTAGATAATTCATAACTGATTCAGCTCTTTTTCCTGAAAGGCTCTTGTTGTAAGCGGCACTTCCTTGACTGTCAGTATGACCCTCTATCTGGATTACGATTCCAGGGTTATCAATAAATATTCTCTTCACTGAATTTAAAGTCGGGAATGAAGCTTCAGTAAGTTCAGCTTTTCCTGTTTTGAAGTAAATATTGTCAAGGTTGATAGTATCATCTTTCTTTAATATTATAGCATCCGGACAACCATCTTCATCTTCAAATCCGTTAAATGTTTCAGCATCGTTTGGACACTTGTCAACTGGATCAAGTATACCATCTTTATCATTGTCAGGTTCCGGACATCCATCTTTATCTTCAAATCCGTCAAAATCTTCAGGATCATCTGGACACTTATCATCAACATCCTGGATACCATCTCCGTCTCTGTCAAGATCCGGACAACCGTCCTCATCCTGGAATCCGTCAAAATCTTCAGGATCGTTTGGACACTTATCGTCAACGTCTAAGATACCATCTTTATCGTTATCAAGATCCGGACAACCGTCCTCATCTTCAAATCCGTCTTTATCTTCAGGTGTATTTGGACACTTATCCTTAAGATCCGCTATACCATCCTTGTCATTGTCAAGATCCGGACATCCGTCCTCATCTTCAAAACCATCCTTATCTTCAGGAACTGTAGGACATTTATCCTTTTTATTAACAATACCGTCCTTGTCTATATCAGTACTCTCTCCACCTATAGCGTAAGTTAGTCCCACATCAATAGATAACTGGTTATGAAAATCATTACCCATTGTGTCAAAGTCCTCAAAAGTATCAATTGCTAAAAGATGTCTCATGTCAGCTCTAAAAGCCAATACTTCTATTATCGAATACTTAAAACCAACTCCGTAGTTGATCATAGGTGTTATGTTACTGTCAAATCCTTCAGGATCTATATTTGATGCACCACCACCGAAAGCAACGTAAGGAGTCACAACATCCTGTGGACTTATATGGTATAAGAAATCCATGTGGAATAAATAAAAATCAACTCCAGTATCCGCTAGTAAAGTTCTTCCGTACGGAGTTCTCCAGTTTTCTAAAGTCTGAGTTTTTGAATATGCTCCTGTGGCTTCTACCGCCCAATTGCTTGTGATGTTGTAACCGAAACGCATTCCAAAATAACCTTTGTTTTCAAGGTCAATGTCCATATTCTGCTCGAAAACATAAATACCCACTAATGGAGATATGTCTATTGAATGAGCTTTGATCTGAGCACTAACCAAGCCTACAAGAAACAATAGAGCTATCAATACTGTTTTTAGAATTTTCATTCCTTTTCCTCCTAAAATTCTATTTTTTATATTATTTTTTTTTACACAATTTAATACCACAAACTCATTTACACATCTGCTCACGTGTAAACATAGCTATGACTATAAGGTATCAGTGAGTAAATATATACACTAAAATAAACTTGGACAAGGATTTTTTTTTTTATTTTACAGTCGCTGATAATATATAACTCATACCCTGAAATTCTGGAACTTTTGACACTATATGTCTATATTGGAAGATAACTGCCTGAATGCCTCATACAATATGATAGCACATGAATTACTTAAGTTTATGGACCTTATCTGGTCGGACATCGGTAATGTTATACCTTTTTCAGAATGGTATTTGTGGAATATTTCAGGCAATCCTCCACTTTCTTTCCCGAAGAAAATATAATCATTAAGTTGGTACTTCACAGCTGTGTAAGGTTTGGATGCCTTAGTTGAAGCATAGTAATAACTGATATTTTTATTTACTTTTAAGAAATCTTCCAGTGAACTGTAAACCTGCAATTTTAAATTTTTCCAATAATCCAGACCTGCTCTTTTTACCTCTTTCTGCTCCAGGCTGAAACCTAAAGGCTCGATCAGATGAAGTTTCGCTTTTAATCCAACACAAAGCCTTCCAATATTCCCTGTATTAGCGGGTATTTCGGGTTCAAATAGAACGATATTTAGCCAATGCCCATAACTCATATTAAAAACGCCTGTAAATAAAAAAAGGTCTTAAAACAAGACCTTTAAATTCTATACTTATACTACTATTGTTCCCTTGGAACTACCGATACAAATTTTTTACCTTTTGCCTTTCTTGCAAATATAACAATTCCTTCTGCTTTTGCGAAAAGAGTATGGTCGTTGCCGATACCTACATTATTCCCCGGATGAAATTGAGTTCCTCTTTGACGAACGATGATAGCTCCTGCTTTTGCAGTCTGACCACCGTATAATTTAACTCCTAGCATCTTAGGATTGCTGTCTCTTCCGTTCTTAGAACTACCGACACCTTTCTTGTGAGCCATGATATCCTCTATATAATTTTATTAAACTAAGCTGTTACTATTTTTTCCACTTTCACAACAGATAAATATTGTCTGTGACCACGCTTTACTTCATAGCCCTTTCTTCTTTTCTTCTTGAAGACAATAACTTTTTTATCTTTCTTGTTTTCAACCACTGAAAATTTTACAGAAGCACCTGCGATATATGGTGTACCAAAACTAGCTGATTCACCTTCTCCAATTGCCAAAACATTGGTAATTTCGAAAGTATCACCATCATTATACGGTAATCTGTCAATTTTAATTATCTCATTCTCTTTAACTAACTGTTGTTTTCCTGAGATCTCAACCACTGCGTACATTCCAAGCCTCGTTTGTTGTTTAATTTTTTCGAGAGTGCAAATATAATGTAATAAAACAGTAAAGTCAAGATGTTATCTTAAGATTTTATTCCATTCCTTATATTTACCAAGTTCATGACCTTGTTTCAGATATACTGTAGCATTAAATTCGCTTTCAGTATTTTAAGATAGTTCGATCCTTTTACCGGTTTATTATTTGTATTGACAAAATATTATATATACATTATATTTTCACCTTCTTGGAAGACACCTGTGTTCTAGGCTGTTTCCTGGGGAATATTAAATTATTTGCTTACTTACTCGGAGGATTTAAAATTTATGAACGAACATAATAACATTGTGAGATGGGTGGTTTTCGCACTATTATTTTCATGGGCTCTATATTCTTTGGTACCGACATATAAAGTATATTTCTCATCAGAAAAAGATATGATCGAAAAAGTCAAAACAAAAGTCGATGTCGACAAGATCATTCAGAAGAAAAAACAGGGTGAGAAACTTACTGTTCTGGAGAATAATCTATTTGAGAATTTTGGAAATGATCCGGAATATCTTACTTTAGCGGAAGAGGAAATCGAGAAGATCGCGGAATTTGACAAACTTAACCAAAAAAGTTTAGCTTTAGGTCTTGACCTTCAAGGTGGCATGCATCTTGTACTTGAGATAGATTATGACAAACTGTTGAAGAACAAAGCAAAAGTTAAAGACAAGCAGCTTGACGATATACTTGCTATTGCAAAAAGTAAATCGGGGAATAATAAATCCCTATACTTCAATCAGGTAAGATCGGCTTTCACATCAAAGAATATTCCTATGAACCTGTATTTTGGCAAGAGTAATGATTCTGACGAAAAGATCATTGCCACTCTAGACAGTGCTGCGAAAAAAGGAGTAATAACAACCTTGGAAGTACTTAGAAACAGGATCGATCAATTCGGAATAGCAGAACCATCTATTCAGAAACGTGGGAACCATAGAATAATTGTCGAGCTTCCGGGTGTTAAAGATGAGGAAAGAGCTGCAAACCTTGTCAATAGAGCAGCGTTCCTGGAATTTAAACTTGTTGCTGAAAATGAGGATATTCAAAAGAAATTTGACGAGATTGACAATGCGCTTTTGAGTGATTCCCCAAACATGCCTGATGATTTGAAAGATACCGATTCTACTGAAGAATTAGTAAAACCTGATAAAAAAGAGATATCAAATACAGATTCTTCTGTTGCTGAAGATGCTACAAAGTTACTTTCTGACACAACATCAGATTCTACAGATATGGCTTTATCAGATTCCGACATGATAAAAAAACACCCTTTCAAAGCGTTACTCGTAGGTGGTCGTGGCGGTGAAATTTTAGTAAAGGAAAGTAATAAGCTTAAGATCGATGAGATCATTAAAAAAGACAATGTCCGAGGCATCTTAGGAAAATATGAATTTGTATGGAAAAACAAACCGGTGATCCTTAATGATGATAAGTACTATGAATTATTCCTTGTTCTGAAAAAAGCTGAATTGGATGGTACTTCTATAATTGAGGCAAATGCGACTGTTGCTTCAGGAAATTCAGCAATGGGTGGATGGGAAGTTCCTTTTGAGCTGGATAAACAGGGTGGTAGAAGATTTGCTGACATTACAGGAAACAATGTGGGAAGAAGACTTGCAATAATTCTTGACGGTAAATTATACATGGCTCCAAATATTCAGGTCAGAATACCTAATGGCAGAGGTGTCATTACTCTGGGGAATTCAACACCGACTGAAGCAAGAGATATGGCGATCGTTCTAAAGGCCGGTGCTTTAGAAGCTCCTTTGGAAATAATGGAAAAAAGAGTTATCGGACCTTCTTTAGGTACAGATTCAATTAAAAGTGGTGTTACCGCTTCCATCGTTGGTGTAGCGATTGTGATTTTATTTATGATAATCTGGTATAAGCTCAGTGGTGTATTTGCCGCTATAGCTTTGATCCTGAATCTGATTTTTACAATTGCAACTTTAAGCTACTTCAGAGCAACTTTGACCTTACCTGGTATTGCAGGTATAATTCTTACTATCGGTATGTCAGTTGATGCGAATGTTCTTATCTTCGAAAGGATCAAAGACGAATTACTTGAAAAAAGAACTGTCCTTTCTGCAGTTAATGCAGGATATGAGCAGGCTTTCAAAGTTATATTTGATGCAAACATTACAACCTTTATAGCAGGTATTACTCTGTATCAATTCGGTACGGGTCCAATTAAAGGATTTGCATTAACATTAATGATCGGGATCATGTGGAGTATGTTTACAGCTGTTGTAATGACTAGGTTGATGGCAGATCTGTATATTAACAAAAATTCAACAAAAATTAGTGTATAACAGCTACGGCAGAAAAAATTTAGGAGTTTAAATATGTCAAAAAATAGAAAAATTGATTTTGTTGGAAAGCGTAAATTAGCGGCTATTTTATCAATTACTGTAATCTTGATAGGTGTATTATTCATAGTAATACAAAAAGGTTTGAATTATAATATCGAATTTAATGGTGGATATTTGATGCATGCTGGTTTTAACAAAACTATTGATATCGCAGAACTTAGAAACACTATTCAGAAAAATGATATAAAAGGATTCCAATTACAGGAATTTAGTGATAATACAGCTAATGCCGATTATAAAACTGAAGTAGTAATAAAAGTTGAAACGAATGAACAGAATGTTAAAGAGATAGAGTCTAAGATCATTGCTGCTTTAGATGAGAAATACGGAAGAGACACATATGAGATCAGACAAGCATCAAGTATCGGTCCAAAAATAGGAGAGGAATTAAAAAATTCTGCAGTGCAGGCAATATTCTGGTCTTTACTTTTTATTCTGATTTATATTACTATCAAATTCCAATTCAGATATGGAATTGCTGCTATTGTAGCTCTTTTTCACGATGTCGCTATAACTATCGGAGTATTATCGATCCTTGGATACTTTTTCGATTATGAGATTTCATTGTCGGTAATTGCAGCACTTTTGACGATAGTGGGTTATTCACTTAACGATACTATTGTTGTTTTTTCAAGAATAAGAGAAAATATTAAAACTCTAGAAGGTATGGATTTCGAAAAACTTGTTAATGTATCTATAAATGAAACATTATCCAGAACCCTTTTAACCTCTTTGACAACTCTTTTCGTTGTGTTCGTGCTCTTTCTATTCGGTGGAGAAGTTATTAGAGGACTTTCAATAACATTGTTGATCGGTGTGATCGTAGGTACTTACTCATCTATCTTTGTCGCATCCCCGGTTGTAATTGCCTGGAATAACATGACAAAGAAGAAGAAAAAGTTAAAAAAAGCTTAAGGTTTGGGATTATAAAATAAATCACTGAAACAAGTTTAGAGATCTCGATCTCTAAACTTGTTTTGTTTTTCTAAGGAGATATTATGAGCGTCAAAATAGCAGTTGGAGCACAATGGGGAGATGAAGGTAAAGGAAAAATAATCGATCTTTTAGGAGCTCAGGCAGATTTTATCGTAAGATACCAAGGTGGTGCCAATGCAGGTCATACCGTAAAGATCAAAGACAGGAAATTCGTTCTTCACATGATACCATCCGGTGTTCTGAATGATAATGTTATATCTGCAATTGGTAACGGTGTCGTATTTGACTATGATTCTTTCATTCAGGAGTTGAATACTTTGAAAGAAGGTGGAATTGATCCCGACGGGAAATTATTTATAAGCCCTTACGCTCATGTCGTAATGCCATATCACAAAGAAATTGACAAAGCCAGAGAATCCGCAAGAACCACGAAAATCGGAACAACTTTTAAAGGTATCGGTCCTGCGTATCAGGATAAAATTTGCAGATGTGGTTTTAGAGTGATCGATATTTTGGATAAAGAATTTTTTGCTGAAAAATTAAAAGAAAATATTGAAGAGAAAAATTTTATTTTTGAAAGATTATACGGTGAAAGTGAAAAATTTAATTATGATGATATTTTAAGTGACTGTTTTTCAAAATTTGAAATAATAGCAAAATATGTTAAAGATGTTTCAATTCTTCTGGATGAGGCTATTGAACATAATAAAAATATCCTTTTTGAAGGAGCACAGGGAACTCTTTTAGATATTGATCACGGAACATTCCCTTACGTTACTTCATCAAGCACTATCAGTGGCGGTGTCTGTATTGGGGCAGGAATAAATCCAACAAAGATAACAGAAATTCTTGGAGTTATGAAAGCTTATACAACCAGGGTTGGAAATGGTCCATTTGTAACGGAACTGCATGATGAGGTCGGGAAATTTTTGGCTGAAAAAGGCGGTGAGGTCGGAGCAACCACAGGAAGACCGAGAAGATGCGGTTACTTTGATTCTCTAATCGCAAAATATGCTGTAAGAATTAATGGCATTTCCTCAATCGCATTAACTAAGCTTGATGTTCTTGGAAGCCTAGATAAAATCAAAGTTTGTACTGCCTATAATTATAATGGTAAAATACTACATGATTTTATACCTGTGGCCAGAGTTCTTGAAAATAGCGAACCTGTATACCAGGAATTTGATGGATGGTCAGAAGATATTTCAAATATTAAAAATTATGAAGATCTTCCTGAAAATGCAAAACGTTACATTGAATACATAGAAAATGTAACTAAAGTTCCGGTTAGCATTGTTTCTGTCGGTCCTGAAAGAAGTCAGTCTATTTTCAAAGATTAGATATATACGAGACCTGTCTAAAAAATAGTGAGTGATGATTACTAATTTAAAACCATACGATTTTTTCAAGTACATTTTGAAGGATCACCTGCAAAAATTGGGGTTAAGAAATTCTGATTCACGTGATGAGCTATTGAAATTTTTATGCACAGGGAGAAACGGCTTAAAATCTCATTTTGAAGCTGAAGAGATATATAGGGAATTGAAAAAACGTGACTATTTAATTTCCAGAGCCTCTGTTTTTAGAAATCTCACTTTATTTACTAATGCTGGTATTCTTAGAAAATCGAAGTTCGGTGAAAATCATTTTCACTATGAGTTGTGCAGTCAGGTCAGCCAATTTCATCACCATCTGGTATGTAAAAAATGCGGAAAAGTTGTGGAATTTAAAAGTCCTTCCATTAAAAGGCATGCAAACTCAGCGGCATCAAATAATAATTTTTCAGATATTGAATACAGATTTGAGATCTATGGTATCTGTAACGAGTGTAAATTAATTATCGAAAGGAATATGGATGTTTGAAGTTAAAGTAAAAAAATTATCTGATAAAGCAATATTACCTTCTTTTGCACACTCCGGAGATGCAGGTCTTGATCTTTTTTCTATCGAAAATAAAGTTCTTAAACCGGGAAAGTCATTTCTTGTTAAGACCGGTATCAGCATACAGCTTCCAAAAAATACAGAAGCACAGATAAGACCCCGCAGCGGATTAGCTCTTAAACACACAATTTCATTAACAAATACTCCCGGAACAATTGATGAAGGATACAGAGGTGAGATCGGAGTTATTATGATAAATCATGGTAAGGAAAATTTTACTGTCACTGAAGGTATGAAAATTGCCCAGATGGTCATTAAACCAACTTACAGTGTTAATATTAGTGAAGTTCAGGACCTGAGCGATACAAGCCGTGGTGAAGGCGGTTTTGGTTCAACTGGAATATAGACTTGGAGATAAACGAAATGACCGATAAAAAAGAACCAGTATACCATTTTGTACAAAATACTTTGAAGGACGATCCTAAGACTTTTTTCAAAGGTGTTTTAGCTGTATTCATCGTCAATATCATGATCTACTATATGTTCAATCCAACTTATGCAGTTATTGCCCTGGTCCTTACGATTTTATCACTTACAGAGATATTTTTCTCTTTTAGATATATATTGTATGATGATAGACTGGTCGTCGACAGATTTTTTTATAAGATCAGGCATGACTATGACTATTATAAGAAGGTTTCCCTTGATAAGAACGGTGTATTTTTATCTCCTTACAGAATTTCCACACGTATGGAGTCGTTCAGAGGAATTTTGCTCAGGATCCCCTCCGATAAAAGAAATGAAGTATATAACTTTCTAAAAAGTAAGATCGAGCCGTTAGATGAAGCTTCTGATCATTCAATAGATAAAACTGAAGAATGATTTCATCACTTATTCAGATAATATTTCGCTGTCTCATTATCCTTATCCAGAATAACCACAGACTCAAATATCTTCAATCCATCTTCAGTACTTCCCAAAAGATATGTGCTTTCAGCTAAAATATTTAAAAAAGTGACATTAGTAGGAAAAACACCAAGCATTTTATTTGCGATCTTTATGGACTGATCGTATTTTTTCTGCCTCATTAGAGCAACAGAATACCAGTAATTTGCATAATAATTGTAATAATCTATCTTGAAAATGTTAATTGATTGAGCTTCAACTTTATCCCAGTCCAATTTTGCAACATTGACTAAATTTACAGTATTCAAAGCTTCTACAGAATATGGATAGATCAATAATGCAGCATTCAAATGCTTAACCGAATTAGCATAATTTCCTGCAAGATAATATAACCAACCTAGCCTATAATTAACTGTATATCCGTTTGGATAAGCAGTTATGACCTTGTTCAAGCTTGAAATGGCCTTATCGTACTTTTGGGCAGTTTCGTAAGAATATGAACTCGTGTATGCATTTTGAATATCCTTGAAACTTAACTCAGCAAATAAACTTACAGATATTATCAATAATGTTATTAATTTGTACTTCATCTATTTTTCTCCTATTTTTTTATTTGTCATTGCGAGGATTTTATGAAATCCGTGCAATCTATTTATGCATTAACGGCAACCCTTCCAAACGAACACATGGGTTCGTCCCTGTGTACATTCGGGAACAGTTTGAAACAGTTCCCTACGGTTTTATTTGGACATTGTCCCGATCAATCGGGACGTGTTCGATATTGAATATTCATTCTTTATTTACCAGCTGTAACTCGCGACCAATGTGTTAGTTATTATATTATAATCCTCATAATTACTCTGTGAAAATATATATGATACAACCCATTTATGAAATAGTTTATTAAAAGTTATTCCGCCGCTAAAACCATTTTCATAACCGAATTCTGTTGTATTCAAAAACCTACCGCCATCTGAGTTCAATAAAAAATTATTCCCCTCTGAAAAACTTCCGAAAATATCGAGATTTCTTGTCGTTATACCCGCCCTTACGGTATAGAAATATTCAATTATATCTGAATCGACCACTTCATCAGGCAGATCATCTCTGTCATCATAAATTCTCATATCAGAAAAATAAGATGAGTTCAATAATTTTATCAAAGATATTTCTCCATTGATATAAAAATAATCTGTGTAATAAGTTGCATTTGTGGTTGACTGCATTGAAAACAAAGTATTGTAATATTCATTGAAATTAGCTCTTGGTGGAGGTGGTTGCTTTCCAGTGAAAATACTTACATCTAAAATATCATAGTATGCATAACCTATTATCGAACCTGAAAGGTAAGAGTCGAATAACCATTGATCGTTCACTCTATATTTCAGACCACTTAGACCCGTAAGAGAAAATTTCACATAGTCATTTGTTATAAAACTCAATTTCCCTGCATTATAAAATGAATTTGTGGAAGAATTTAAGCGCTCATAACTCCAGAATATTTCGTACTGACCTATATCTCCGTAAAAATTGGGGTTTTCCGATACTCTCGAGGGGTCCATTACTGTGTACTGCATTACCAGGTCGAGGTCATACCTTTTGTCATACTTTCCGTAATTGAAATTATAATTTAAGTTTAATCCACCATCAAAATTCTGACTTCCGTTAAAAATAAATGGTGAAATTGAAATGTCGGCAACTTTCCTTTCTGACCGCAGTTTATCTCTGGATAAAGAATAACCATCAGAAAAATCGGAACTCCTAAAACCATGGTTCCTAACTTTTTCAAACCATTTTAACGCTTCTATGTAATGTCCGCTGTTGTATAGTCCCCAACCCGTCAAAGACAATAGATATTTTTTTCTTTCATAACTTTGATCTGAATCCAGTAATTTATCAGCTTCATTTGTTTTACCCAGTAAAGCATCAGTATATATCACACGATCGGTATTTATATCTGAAGCTGACTGAGAAAATAGCTTCTTTGCGTATTTGTTCGCAGTTTTGTACTTACCCAAATAGATACAGGAGTTGTAAATACCCTCCTTGGGTCTTAGGTCAAAAGGATTTAATTTTTCCGCTTCGTAAAATTTATACAGAGCTTTTTCAATATCACCGTTAAAGTATAATTCGTTGCCTCTATTTATCAACTCATCTATCTGAGAAGAAAGCAATACACTGTTTAATATCAGAACAAAAAATAAATAAACTAACCTTGGTATCATACTTTTGTCATCCAGATCTTCTTTTCACTCTCATTTATAATGATATCCTTAAACCCTTTGAAGTCGCAAAGTGTGATCTCAGTATCAAAAAGACCTGTTTTATTCTTAATGATCTTACCTTCAATAATATTTTCCTTAACTTTTGTATACCTGCCAGTGGTCGTATCAGAAGAATGATAGAATGATTTCAGTATTTTAGGAAATTTCGAGTACAAAAGATCATCAGATAAATATTCGGACCATGTGAAATTATTTTCATCTGTTAGTGACAGAGAAGGCATCGCGATCATAAAATATCTGAGATAAGTTCTTTTGTCACCTGAATATTTAAAGAATACGAATCTGTCTTTGTCTTTGCCGAAATAAAGTCTATTGCCATCAGTATCAGAGAAATAATAAGTTCCATCAGATTCCATTTTAACTGCTAAACTGAGTTCAGCTGCTTTTACATCATTTTCATAAATATCATAATTGAATTCCTCATCAAGAATGAACTGAAATTTCCTGCTGATCGTTTTGGATGATGTAAGCGGAATTACCTTGTTGCCCTTGACTAATAAATCAGGATCTATTGTACCACTGTCAGCTAACTTTAGACTGTTGAATTTAAACTCAAATCCTGCATAACCTATATATGGAGAATATTGCAGCTGAATATGCAAATGGGGTTGAGGTGAGTACCCGGAATTACCACATTCTGCTAATGGTGTTCCTTTTGTGACATAATCTCCTATTTTTACCTTGACCGAATCTTTTTTCAGGTGAGATATTTCAATGTAATATCCCAGCGGGGAATGGATCATTACATAATTCCCCCAGTTGTTGTCCTTATCGACCTGCTCTGGTTCGTTATCTTCCAGGTCATCATATGTCTCAACAATAGTTCCGTCAATTGGAGAGATTACCGGTTTACCGAAACAGTAGAAATCCTCTTTTTCTGATCCGTTACCTTTGTAAGTTTTACCTTCATCATCCTCAATGACAAAATCATAGGCATATTTCCACACACCTTTATGTGTCCACTCCCCGTTGAATCCTTGATATACTGTCCATCTACCCATAAATGGAAGATTTATTGACGGAGTGATCCAGTCGAAACGGTTTTTGTAGTTCAGGAAATTTACCAGTGATCTTTCAGGTTGATCCAGAGAAGTATAGTTCATCATTGGATATTTCACACTGCCCAGGACATAGATGTATAACAGAACCGTAAGGTTGAACGGAAGTGTAAATACTGGTATTCCGAAAGATACCCAGAATACTGAAGTTGCGTCTATGATAAACACTGAAGCTAATACTGCAGTGAAAGTAAGCAGATAGGTCCTTTTAGATGGAATAAGGAACATTCCACCGAGAGCAATACCGACCAGTATAAAGTTAAATGAAGATATCTCTGCAAAAGCTAAAGGAAGACTCCCTTTCAATAATGCCAGAAATAATATCCCTGTATAATATGAAAATATCGTGACAAAAAAAGTTATCTGGGAATAGAACAATATTGCCAGAAGTACGACTATCCCGATAATATCGTAAGGCATGAATACCAGTATTCCTGCTGCTCTGAGCAATCCCTGAATGTATCCGGGAATAAAATCTAAATTAAAATGATCCTGCCTGTAGAACGAATCTACGATCAAATTACTGTACTTACTTGAAGATAAATAAATTATTGTTGCTGAGATCGTGAATGGGATATTCAGTACCGGCAGCTTGAATAAATTATACAGTACCGAGCTCAATGTGTAGGTTAGAAGAACTGTCATTATGCTCATTCCAACTGTCATAATAATAGACAGATAAGTCACTTTAAATAAGAATCCTATTGCGAAACCGGTCAGTAGAGCATTATAACTGTATAATTTATTTATCGGGTCATCCTTTTTTATGCCGATGAACCTTGCAAACAGGACAGCCACAACTAGAGAGATAATTCCCTGAGATGCAATATTCAGATTGAAAAGTGTACAGACAAAAAGCAAAAGTCCGACAATTTTACTTTTGATGAAGATCAAATTCGAAAATGACCCCGTAAGGTCTTCAAATAGTACGATGATTTTATTTTTTTCTCGCATCTATAGCTCAAACTTCTTTAATTTTTCTGGTATTCTTTCAGGTCCGACCACATCATCAAGAGTTTCAGGTCTTCTGATTTCCTCAAGTGAACCATCCTCCATTATCATTGCAACAGCAGGTCTGTATCTTATAAATTGCATCCACTGAGTAACATTGTAAGCTCCCATTGGAGATAAAATCAGCCTTGTACCTATTGGTAAAGGTGGTAAAAATGCACTTTCAACAACGACATCAATGTTCATGCAGAGAGGTCCGTAGATCACTGAATTTTCATAAGCTCCGTGAAGCTCTCTGTCAATTTCGACCTTATAATTGTACCAGGTCGAAGTATATAATAAATTTACACCTGCATCAATTATATAACTTTTTGTTCCGTCGGGAAGCCTTTTCACTGCATCAACTGAAGTTATCAACCAGCCTGCTTCATCAATGATAGATCTACCGGTTTCTAAATAAACATCAGGATATTCATCCGGTTTAAGTTCCTCTAATAAGGTATCTGCCACTGCATCAATGAATTCTTCAACAGGTGGAACTGAAACTTCAGGAGGTAAATATGTTCCTTTCAGTTTATTCATTGAAGGAAAACCTCCACCGAAATCAAGATATTTGATATTTATTTTGAACATAATTTCGATCTTTCTCATCAGAGCAACGACTTTTTTCACAGCTTCCCTGTACGCATTCGGATCAAGCATGAAAGTTCCGATATGACAATGAATTCCTTCTAAGTAAAGATTTTCACTGTGCTGGATCCTTTTTACGGCATTGAATGCACTGTTATTTTCTATATTGAATCCGAATCTTGACCACTGAGGATATACTCCGGTGTCCATATTCACTCTGATACCGACGGGAACTTTTTTATTAATACTCTTTGCGGCATCTTCTGCTTTTATAAGTTCATCAAAATTATCAAGGTTGACCATTGCTCCTTCTTGGAAAGCAACTTTCAAAGATTCTATCGGTTTATATGGACCGTTATAAATTATCTTATTCCCTGGAACTCCCAGTCTTCTCGCTTTCTGATATTCAAAGTCTGAAACTACTTCTGCAGTTTCCCCTTCCTGATGCATTATTGAACAAACGGCATCGAGATAATTGGTCTTATACGACCATGACATTTTTGCTTTGGGATATTTACTTGAAAAGTGCGAATATATTTTTCTATATCTTTCTCTGATCAGCTTTTCACTGAGAACGAAGACGGGGGATCCGAATTTATCGGTGAAATTCCCGATAGGAATACCTAAAATATCTTCTCTGTGACCTTTATTGTAAGAAACACCGAATTTATTCATAATTCCGGCTGTTTGTTTCTTAATGTACGGTTTAATATATTCTTTTTTCATAATGTCACCTGTGTTTTATGTTTGTCATTGCGAGGATTTTTAAAATCCGTGGCAATCTTTTTTTTCGTTTTTCGGGCGTTATAAATAATGCCCCTACGGGATTATTGGTCGTGGTGTGTTGTGAGACGTTGCAGGGCAACGTCTCTACGAACCCCTAACCCCTAATCCCTAACCCCTATCTTTATGTTTCCCCTGTTGTCGATATTTGTTCAAAATCCTTTATATCTTTGATCATTTCATTTGTGAATCTTATCATTAATTTTCCACTGTCGTAATTTGAATTTGTTTCATACTCCTTATTCAGCAGAAGTTTCACCATTCTCTCTGGAAGATTTATACCGCATCCCGCTGCAAAATAAACCCATGCGGGAAATCTTGGATTAATCTCAAGTACATAAATATCCTGCGATGAACTTTCGACCAGAACTTCAAACTCAAATCCACCTCTCCAGGAAAGACCTTTAACTACCTTCCTTGTTGCTTCGATGAGCTTTTCATTCTTTATGCTAACCGCATTCCAGACCTTTCCGAGTTTTGTGATCGTCATTTTCCTGATCGCAAAAACACCTATATCGTTCCCTTTCCCGTCTCCGCAACCGATGACATCATACTCATCACCTGTAATGAATTTTTGTACGATGATCGGATAGCCCCATGCCATTGCTATCTTATGGAAGTAACCTTCCGCTTCAGAGATATTATTTGCTTTGAAAGCTTCGTAGAACGGACCTTTTACCATGCATGGAAATCCGACATTCTCTGTTGAATCATGAAGATCTCTGATAGAAGTACAGCTTCTGTATTCGGGAGCTTTTACACCGATCGTTTCCGCCAATTCTTTCAGCCTCAGCTTATCCCTTGTTTTGAACATTTCCTTTGTAGGGATCAGCATCTTTATTCCAAGTTCCTGAAGGACCGGTTCTATATCCATATAGATTGGTAATTCTGCGTCTAAAGCTGATATTATAACATCTATTTTTTCTACTGAATGTATATGCTTGATCCTTTCGATAAAAGCTTCTCTACTGCCGGATGGATATGGCATGATATAACTTTTATCAATAATGTTGTCCATGTAAACGCCGGGTTCCATAGCATCATAAGCCAATCCGATAGTTCTTATATCAAGATCACTTTCTTTCAATGCTTTGCAGATCCCTGTTCCCGGACCCGGGTTGTCCACTGCGTTAATACCGCTGACTGCTACGACTATTTTCATACTTTTTCCTATGTCATTGCGAGGATTGGTGAACAATCCGTGGCAATCTTTTTTTGCATTTATGGGAACGGCTGTTAGGCGTTCCCTACATTCATGTTTGTTGTGGTTCGTATGGGCACAATATATTGTGCCCATACGAACTGACCACTTGCCACTTATCACTTACCACTAAAAATATTTTCTTACACGAGAAAATATTTTTTCAAATTCTCAATAAAATCATCCACATCTACACTGACTTCATCTTCTGTTGTTTCAAATTCTTCCATCAGAATACTTTTTATCTCATCTTCTGACTTATCTTCTTTAAGTAATTCAAAAATTCTTAATCCTGTTGCATTTGCAGTATATGAATGACCTGTCACCGGATCAAAAATGAATCCGCTGTCACTTATAGCTAGTACTGATAATTTATCTCTGTCCATACTATCTCCAAGTATTCTTTTATTTCAGTGTAAACGAAAATTTTGCTGTTTTCGTTCAATTTATTTTTTTTGATTGACCAATTTAAATATGCTTAGGGATTATAATATAATATAAAAATACGATTTTAACAAATAAAATAGGTAGGGGAAATGGTGTCGTGTTACATATTTTAAACCCCTACATTCTTCCTTATCTTCCCATCTTCCTGTAAAAAAAATTTTTCGTGTGTGTGGTTAGACGTGATAAATCGCGTCTGTACTGAATCCTTGTAAATTGAACATTCCTGCCTGTCCCGATTTATCGGGATGTTGTATGTTGGATGTTCCAGGCGTAATAAATTACGCCGCTACATTGTTCCATCCAGAAAATCGCTACTGATCCTTGCCTGGAAATTCGATATCTCCGCCAGCACATTCCTTAAATTCAATCTCTCAATATCTGTTAACTGCTCAAGATCAAGCTCGTTATCTGCTTTTTTCAACTCTGAATGAGATATTATCTGATTATAAAATCTTAAATGCCATAAATGATTGAATACATACACTATTTCATGATATTCCTTATCCTTTAGAATATCTTTTTCATAAAGAGCATGTAATCTTTTGACCGTACTCGGTTCGGTTACATGGTTCTTCAGCGCATATAATCTGCCAAAATTTACTATCGGGATCAAATTATCCTTAATATTGAAAGTTTTAGCTCCATCTTTGCTTTCGGCTTTGATCCTTCCGAGAAGATTCAAAGGTTCTCTGTATCTTAGACAATTCTGGGCAAAATTTATGAAAAATGCCGGGTTCTGCTCTGTTTTTTCTTTGATATGATCCTGAAGATCCGTAACTAATTTTTCTTCTCCGTAGTCACAACGAATATCAAAGAAGACATTGATCTCTAAGATCGATTCCGGTGTTGCATTTTCGATCCATTCGGTGAAATTATCTTTCCATTCTGTCAATGACAGGCACCATTTTGGGTTTACTGCCATAATTCCACCCGGACAGAACGGGTAACCTGCTTTATTCAGCTTTGTACATACTTTATCGGCAAACCTGATGAAATATTTTTTAGCTTTATCTATATCCTGTGTATCTTCAAATATCAGTGCATTATCCTGATCGGAGAACATTGTCATTTCCTGTCTTGCTGTACTTCCGAGAGAAAGAAATGCAAATTTAACTGGAGGTTCTCCTGATTCTTCTAAAGATATTTTTATAAATAACTTAATTGCAGCAGTATACATCTTACTTATAGTTTCCCGGAGAGTGTCAGATCTTATCCCCTGTGCTGTCATTTCCTTGATAAGGTCCGGTAATCTATTGAGAGTTCTTATAACATGACCTACATTTTCACTGTTCTCAATTTCAAAAAGCATTCCTGTAGGCAATCCAGAGTACATCATTGCGATGTCATAATAGCCTACAATTCCGATGATCTTTCCGTTTTCATCAATAACATTTAGATTGTCTCTTTCAGAATTCTTCATTACTTCGAGAGCTTCAAATACCGGTGTTTCTGATGAAATCTTCTCTGTGTCAGACTTGTCTTCTTCGGTGGTTTTTCTACAGATATCTTTGACCTTCTTTGTTGCAAAAATACTTCCGGGATTATATTGGTTTCCACTGTAGGAGATCATCATATCATTGGATTTCTTTCTCAATATTTTTCTGACTGAGATCACATGACCTTTCTTTTTCAGAAAGAATATCCTTGCAGTTGTGATGACTACATCCAGGATCTCTCCGGTCTTTGTTAATACCTGAGCTTCAAATTCACCTGACATAGTTTTCCCTGAAGAAAGTTTCTTCAGATGATTCAGACCTTCTTCATTTACTTTGGAATCCGGGACTAAAAGATCCACTGTTTTCATAGAGGATATCTCTTTTCCGCTGTATCCGAGCATTTTCTGCAAAGTGAAATTTGAATAGACATTTTCACCTTCGACTTCAAGTATATGACCTTCATTTGATGCTTCTACTAATGCTTTATACCTGTCTTTAGCTTCAATAAGACCCGCATCAGCTTTTAGAAGATCGTTGTTTATTCTCCTGCTCTGGAAGATCACATAGGTCAATATCAGTATTAAAAGTCCGGCAATGAATGAAAATATTATCGTTATATTTTTTGAAAGAAGTGCTATCTCATCTTCTACATCATTAATATATACACCTGTACCGATGATCCATTCCCATTCAGGAATACCTTTAACGAAAGAAAGCTTTGGAACGACCCTGCTCTCATCATCTTTCCACTGCCAGAGATATTCTACATATCCCTCTTTTTGAGCTTTTACGATCTTTACGAACTCAACAAAGAGATATTTTCCACTCTTGTTCATGACATCTTTAAAATCTGAAAGATCCTGTCCCTTCAAATCAGTTCTATAGGGATGCATTACCATTCTCGGGTACATATCAGTGATCCAGAAATAATCTTTGTTCTCATCACCATATCTCATGGCTTCTATTTCAATGATCGATTTATTCTGAGCTTCCTCTCTCGTAAGAGTTCCTTTCTTTTCCAAGTCGATGTTAAATTCAATGACACTTATAGCGGCTGCAGTAAGTTCTTTGATCATTTCTTTCTTTCTTTCGAGCATATTGCTTCTGAAAACCGGTAGTATCACTGTAAAAACTGACGATACGAATAAAATTATAGCCAGAATTGTCGGTAGAACGATCCTTAACTGAAAACCGGTAGTAATTTTTTTATTCTTTTTCTTACTCTGAGTATAGAATTTACCTTTGAAATAATCCGAAAGTTCAGTTTCACTCAGGATCGATTCACTTTCTTCCCTGCCATCATTTTCATGGTAATGCTCAGTGAAAGTACCGTTCTCAAAATCTTCTCTGTGGGGAATATATCCGTTGTAATCATCCTTGATATGTGATTCAAAGACAGCTTTTATCTGCTCTTTGGTGTATTTATCCGCAAAAGTTTGGTATGCTTCATCCAAAGCTTCAATACAATGCCTGAATTTTCTATGGTCATATGGATCATAACCGGTAAGTTTCTCTGAACGAAGGAAATCTTCAAATCCGTCAAAATCAAAGAACCCGTCTATCCATTTGTGGATATCCTCAGCTCTGATACCGACCAGCTTCTCGGTCCTGTCTGCGTGTTCTGATGTTTTCATATGGTGTTATCTGCGATCGTTAATAATAAAAGCAATATAATACTTATATATTCGTTTTACAAAACAAAAGGAAAGTGCAATTTGATATCCGGATGCATAAAATGAAATAATTGTTTCAATAATTCGCGATTGGTCTGATCGGAAAACCGACCTGTTTTTTTTTAGTTGAAAAAAATTACCGCAATCCTTATAATTCTTTGTTAACAAGAGGAGCGGATTTTGAGGCAGAAACTTGACAGAACACTAGGTTTCTTTTCAGCGGTGAACATAAGTGCAGGAACAATGATCGGTTCCGCTATATTTGTTCTTGCCGGAACGAGTTTCGAGGCTGCAGGACCGAGTTCCTCTCTTGCGATCTTCCTTGCCGGTATTGCGGCGATGCTTACTGCATTTTCGTTCGCAGAACTTGTTACGATCATTCCTACTGCAGGAGGCGGTTATGCTTATGTTAGAGAAGCTACAGGCGACGGAATTCTCGCTTTCGTAACGGGCTGGGGTTTCTGGATCGGGTACTCAATGTCGTGCGGTCTTTTTGCTCTGGGATTCGGCACTTTTCTTAATTACATTATACCGTTCATACCTCAGACTGTAGGTGCTTACGGTCTTATAATATATATTACCTATACAAACATAAAAGGAATGAAACATTCAGGAAATCTTCAGAATATTATCACTACAATCCTTCTCGCAATCCTGATTTCATACATAATCTACGGAATTTTCTACTCCGAAATGTCAAATCAGCGGCCGTTTTTTACAAAAGAAATGTCGGGAATGCTGGGTGCCATGGGATTTTTGTATATGACATACATAGGCTATGGTCTGATAACGACTGCCAGCGAAGAGGTAATAAATTCTGAGAAAACTATCCCGAGAGCAATAATGTTTTCGCTTATACTGGTGATCGTGATCAAAACACTTGTGTTTTTCATAGGCACATCAGTTATGAACTGGAATGACCTTATCCCTTCAGTTACAAGCACCCCCCTGATCGATACTTCGATAAAAATTGCCGGAAGAGCTGGCGGATATATTTTTGCAACGGCAGGCATACTTGCGACCGTTTCATCCATTAATACAGCTATGATGGCCGGCTCAAGAACATCGTTCGCAATGGCGAGAGACAGAAAACTTCCATCAGTGTTCAAGAACATAAATAAAAAAACCAAAACTCCTGTATTTTCGATATTATCGGTGGCAGGAATTGTAGTTATCGCTACAGCTCTGAAAAATCTTGAAAATATTTCTACTGTGACAAGTATTTTTGCTTTAACAGGATACAGCCTTGTCAATGTTGCCCTTATCATTTTCAGAAAGAAATTGCCTGATAAAAAAAGAGCTTTTAAGGCACCATTTTACCCGATAACCCCTATTCTCGGAATAATAATAAACCTCTTTCTAGTAGCTCTCCTCCTAAAGACAAACTTAACTGCCTTAATAGCTGCTTTGATCTTCATTGCTTGCGGGATAGTTTATTATCTCGTTGTTCTGCCTGTATTAAAAAAAGCTCCTCAGGGAATAACCACACAGATCATACCCGATTTTCAGTTTAAAGAAGTAGATGATACTGTTTCAGAAGACACCTACAATGTTCTTGTTCCCATTGCCAGTCCGAAAACGACAAAATATCTGCTGGAGCTCGGCGGGAAGATTGCCGCTTCAAAACAGGGAAAACTTATTCCTCTTCATGTTGTCAACCTGCCTGATATAATTCCATTAAATACGCAGTATGATCAGTCAAAATCGGAAATGACAAAATATGAGGAAGTAATAAATGAGGTGAAGAAATATAACAAGAACTGTGAGTGCCTTGTTGAGCCGGTTGCCGTTGTATCAAGGGATATTGCACATGCCATAAAAACAGCTGCGGATGAAGTTGATGCGGATCTTGTAATACTCGGCTGGAACAGATCACAGCTCTCAAAAAAAATGCTCGGAGGTATAGCCTGCAAAGCTCTCGAGATCATTCCGAGAAATGTGGCGATTTTAAAGCTTAGAAATGAAAAAAAGATCAAACGGATACTGTATCCCTACGGAGGCGGTTACCATTCTCAGATAACGATAGAGATAATTAAGCGGATCACGGCAGATACTGAAGTTGAAGTTACATTTTTAAGAATTGCCGATACGGATGCTACGGCGGAAGAGGTAAAAGAAATGATGACCGTTCTCGAAAACGGTATCAGCGATCTTGATATCCTGGGTCAGGCAAAAATATCAAAAAGCAGATCGATAGTTTCGGCTGTCATAAAAGAATCAAAAGGTTATGATCTTGTTATTCTAGGAGCCAGCGGAGAATGGGGCATAAAGAATTTCTTTACAGGTTCGGTCACTGACGCAATTATTGACGGTATCAGCTGCAACGGACTGATCATCAAAGGGCACAGGGTTTTAGCTCACGGTAAAAAGATGAGGTCTGT
>JAFGVM010000068.1 GCA_016937995.1 Candidatus Delongbacteria bacterium | reverse complement strand
TTTGTCAAAGCTCTGGCTGAAACAAAAACTGTGACTGAACCAGGCAGATAGTTAAGAATTTCTTCCATAAAAATGATTTTGTGAGGGTCAAATAATCAAATTCAAATTATTCCTATTGACACAAAAGGAAAAATGACGTATATTAGTAGAGTGGCTATATAGAGAAAAAACAAGGGGATAGTATGGAAAAGAAAGAGTTATTAGACCTGGTCATTATAGGTGGAGGACCTGCAGGATTAACTGCTGGACTTTATGCTGCAAGATCTCAAATGAATGTTATAATGCTGGAAAAAATGATGCCGGGTGGTATGGTGTCAATTACAGCTGAAGTAGAGAATTATCCGGGCACTCCTGACATTACAGGTCCTGAACTTGTCGGAAATATGGAAAAACAGGCAAGAGATATGGGCCTGGAGATCAAAAGTGAAGAGGTTCTTTTGATCGAACCTGGTGCAGGTATAAACGGACACATTGTTAAAACAGATTCCAATGAATATATTGCAAAAAGTGTTTTGATCGCTACCGGTTCAACTCCGAGAAAGATCGGATGTGTAGGCGAATCAGAACATCTTGGCAGAGGTGTATCATATTGTGCAACCTGTGATGGTGCGTTTTTCAGAGAAAAAGAGATCGCAGTTGTTGGTGGTGGAGATTCCGCTGTGGAAGAAGCTCTGTATCTTACTAAATTCGCTAGTAAGGTCACTATTATCCACAGAAGGGATAAATTAAGAGCAACTAAAGTTATACAGGAAAAGGCACTGAAGCATCCCAAGATCAATTTTATCTGGGATACAGTAGTAGAAGGTATTGAAGGAAAAATGATCGTCGACAATTTAAAATTAAAGAACGTAAAGACAAATGAGATAACTGATTTTAAAGTTCAGGGAATATTTGTTTTTGTAGGATATATTCCCGGAACAAGTTTTGTGCCCGGTATTATAGACAAAGATCAGGCTGGTTATATTAAAACAGATATGGAAATGAGAACAAATATTCCCGGTATTTTCGCAGCGGGTGATATAATTTCTAAAAAACAGAGACAGATCGTTACTGCATGTGGTGATGCTGCTACTGCTATCAAGTCTATTGAATTTTATAATGACTGGTATTTCGAAGAAGAGCAATATCTCTAATAAACTTCGTTTTTTTAAATATTGAATTTTATGGTAGAAAGAACGCAGAGATGCGTTCTTTTTTTATATACTGAGCTTGTCAATAAGATAGAAGAAATAACTTATCTTATAATAGTTGAACTCAAAGAAATAGATATACAGAAGAAATGAACTTATCAATATTGCCAGATTCATCCATATAATATTCCTTACTGAAGTTTTAAAAGAAATTGCCATTATAAGGAACATTCTAACGACAAACCATATCAGCATTCCCACAAATAGGAAAGTAACGAGTTTTACTGAAAATGATGAGAAAACCCGCAGGAAAACAGCTGAGATAGGCAGTAAAGGTAGAAATACAATAGAATTCCAGAATACCATGTTAATTGCTATAGGCATTGAATATCTTAAATTAAAAAAAACTGAAATTATCTTTAAACAAAGAGCTAATACAATCATCAGCAGCGTTATAATGGATGTTACTGTGATCAAAAATATCATCGGTTCCCATGAAGAATAAGTAAGATATTTTTTCAAGATATCATTTCGTATAAAGTAAGTTAAAAAATAATCAAATTTTTCATTTTGTCTGAAACTGTAAAATACAGCTGATAATATTGAGGCTAAAGAAAAGGATGATAAAAAACCTATGAAAACTGAATGAAGTATCTGAGTGACCCTTCTATCCCGGATATCAATGTAAAAAGCATCTGGGTTTTTTAAGCTTCTGACACTGTTAACAAAAAGGTAATGTTCTCTTTTTGTCATGTATAGGAAAACGATAGTGAATATTAGTCCCAGAATGAAATAAATATTAATTTCATCAACCTTAAATTCTCCCTGAGACAAAGTGGGTGGTTTTCTTCCTTTGAACAATGCATCTACTATCATATATGAAATTCTTTCATTTCCGTTATAATCGATCAAACCGTTCCGCACAATATAAAGATCATCATCCGGTCGATTAGTGAGTAGAGAGACATCAGTTCTATGATCTCTGAAAGAATCAATTATAATACCCGAAAGATTATTTTCTTCAATGACCAATCTGTAATTTTCAATTATTGCTTTAGCTTGGGCAGGTTCACTGTGAGGATCAATAAAACCATTTTGATTTCCCGGATATACACGGATAAGTTTATTATTTACTATCAAAGGTTTATTGACGGCTTTTTCAGCGATATTTTTTATCTCTGTACTGCTGTATTCAACATTAGACGGCTTTGAAAGGTCTATAACATTAAAATCTGTAACATTGTAGTATTCATCGATTTCAGTATAATTTGAAGTAAAGAAAGTCAGCAGGTCGTCATTTAAAACCTTTGTTCTGTCTGCAAGGTCCTTAATAAAATCAACAGCCTGAAGATCAAAAACATTGTAACCGAATCCTAAACCTACTCCGAATAAGGAAACATGATTTTCATCTCTTTTTACCAGTTTATCCAGTATATCATATGCCTGGTCAATAAATTCTTTGTTTGAAAGTGATATTTTAGGAGCTGTATTGATCGGAAGGTCCTCCAGTACAAATATCCCGTATTTATCACACAGGTCAAGTATATACGGATGTGGCGGGTAAGAATTACAGTAAAGAACATTTGAACCGATATTTTTTATCTTTTCTATTTCTTTCTGCATCATTGAATAAGTAATGGAATTACCCATTCTCATTATATCCTCGTATCTTGAAATACCCTGAATTACAAATTTTTCTCCGTTGAGAACAAAATTATTCTTCACGATCTGAAGGTCTTTATATCCAAAATTGAAATCATATCTGTTATAATCAACTTTTTTCCCGTAAGCATTAATTTTTCCTAAAAATACAGAACATCTGTATAAATTAGGATCATTTGGTGACCATAATTTAGGATCTTTAAGTTTGAAATTAAATTTGATCAATTTATCACTGTATCTTCTGATAACAAGCTCCAGGTCATCAGACTTGTAAACGGTTTTGTTGTCAGAGTTCCTTTTCACTTCAATATATGAGTAAATTTTCGTATCGTATACTATCGAGTCAGTCTCATTTACTTTGATAAAATTATTATCTTTGATATTTGCTGATACTTCAGAATTTACAATGGTATTGTTGTTTTCAAAATAGTATCTGATATTCGCATCCGAGATTGATGTCTGAGAAGTTATTATCAGGTAAACATCTCTGAAAATACCTCCGTAATTTCTCCAGTCATTAACCTGCATTTCTGCCGGAATTGTGAATTGAGAAAGTTTATTGGACAGTTCCACGACCAAAGTATTCGTATCATCGAATTTAAGCTGGTTGTTATTCAGATTAACTTCAAAAGAATTGATCGAACTGTGATTTTCGACAAATATATCGTTGATCTTAATATTACAACTGTAATTTATACCGTAAAAAACAAGCTTATAACTCCTGTCTGATGACTTTTCCCCCCCGAGAAAAAAATTTGTTCTGAAGTATATTTTCTTGTCCTGATCATAATCGTCGTAGCAGGAAGGCACAAAAATATCTTTCCACTCTTCCAGACCTTCAAGTTTGAACTGCCAGTTCGTATTAAGAGGAATTTTCTTTATAAGTTTGTTTTCAGGGTACATACCCGTGGAAACATATTTTGAAAAATCATCCGGATTGGAATAGAAATTGATCCCGAATGAATTGCATATGGAAATGAATATAAGTAATAACAGTAATCTTTTGATCATATTTTTCAGCTGTAAGATTGAAGTTAACTAGGTAAATATATGTAAGCAGGTAATTAAAATCAATATTATAATGTACTTGAAATAAAAGTCATTATTCAGGTTTTAAAATTATCTGTACTATCTCATTCTGAGTTCCGAATCTGATCTTAGGTCCCCAGGTGGCAGTTCCGGAAGTTACATAAAGGTCCATGTTACCGATCTTATATTTCCCGTAAATATTTTCGTAACGTAATTTTACTAAATACTTAAACGGGAACATTTGTCCGTTGTGAGTATGTCCCGATAGCATCAGGTCAATTTTGTTCTCTGATATCATTTTCACTGATGAAGGTTCATGATTGAGCAGGATATTGTATTTAGTCGGATCGATCACAGTTCTTTTCATCAGTTCTTCGTAAAATCCGGAATTGTTCATTCTCATATTTCCCCAAGGGAAACCGGTTATATTGATCTCATTATTAAATTCCGTTACAGTAGAATCTAATTCGAATTTATGAAAATTTTTCAAACCGTAAAAGAAACCGTTGTGCTTATCCGCATAAACCTCATGATTCCCTGTAATAAAGTAAAACGGGCAGTGAGCATCTTCAATTACCCTTATATCATCAAGAGTAATGTACCTTTCATCGATGAAATCCCCGGTTATAAATACAGCATCGGGTCTCAGATCACACACACTCTCCATTATCTTGTGAAAAAATTTGGGGGAGTTAGAGCCGATATGAGTATCACTGAGAAGAACAAAATTATATTCTTTTGTAATTTTACCGGAAGAAAATTCAACCTTTTTTACTGTTAACTGGTACGCATTGTAAATGCCTACGATAAAAAACAGTACTAAAAGACCGAATAGAATTGATAGATTAATTGTTGGACTTGATCTTATTATCATTGACATTGGCTTTAATATCAGAGAAATTAACAAAGTGTATATGATCACTATTGTACTATAGAAAAAAACATCACTGAAAAATTTTATATCAAAATACCTTGCTATTGTCATTATCATGAATAAACCCATCACGATCAGAGCAGTGTATCCGAAATTGGCTTTCCAGGTTAATTTTTTCTCAGCGAGTGAATAAAACATTCTCAGGCTGAAGAAGGAGAAAAAGTATATAAATGATATGATAGTCGTTAAGAATATTATGATCACCTTTAAATTCATTTTTGTTGCCTCGAATTTTAATTTCAAAAGGAAATATAAGGGATTAACAAAAGAATTTAAATGATTAATGTATTTATGTTTTTCATCACCTCGTCAGTCAACATTCCCTACCAAAATCAATTATTACATTCATTTTGAACACGAAATCAAAAACAAACGTATAACAACTTGTTAAAATTAAAATATTTTCTTATTTTCCCATGAAATCAAAAGAGGTAATAAATGAAAGGTACAAAAAATAAATTATTAGCATACGTGATATTGATCGGAACTTTTGGTTTGATCGTACCTGAGGTAATTAAAAAACAGCATAATTTTGAAGATGGTTCATTGAAAGCAAAAAATATGAGGATCAATAATATCCTCTGGGCTATAATTTATTTCTTTTTCTTCATTATGATCGTAACCGCAACATTTGATAATTTTTTCGGGATCAGAGCAGCGATGTTCCCTTATTTGACCAGGATCGCTTTAGCTTTATTAGTCTATATTTTGATATCAGACGGTATTATTTCTCTTATCAATGACAGCGGAATTTCAAAAGACAAGAAATTATCATAGATTAAAAAAACTAGAATAGCTGTTTAAAGGGCGAATGATCTTCGCCTTTTATTTTGTTTAATTTTCAGTGAGTACTAAAATGCCTTCCAACAGGATAAAAAAGCAGATATTTTCAAATCCACTTTTTGCTGAAACAGCAAAACAGCTGCAGATCAAGAATAAAGTTCACACTAAAGGCATTACATACTCTTTAAAGTCTTTTTTTATGGCTTTCATATATGAAAATTTAAAAAAGAAAGTGATATTCCTTGCTGATACGGTTGAAAGTGCAGAGAAAGCAAGAGATGACCTGTTCTCTATCCTGAAGAATAGAGATGACTGTGAGGTTTACCTGCCTGCTGAGAATTATCCATATTGCTCAAGCAGTATAGATGATGAACGTAAAGGTAACAGACTTCTTGCTCTTGAAAAGATACTGACTAAAAAATATCAGATCATAATTTCAACCTTTAGAAACCTTTTTGATAAAATACCTACTGAAGATGACTACAAAGACAGTATGTATGAATTTAAAACCGGTAAAGAAATTTCACTTAAAGATCTTATTGAAAAGCTTGATGAAAAAGGCTTTATAAAAGTCAGTACTGTGGAGAATATCGGAGAGTATTCAGTTAAGGGTAATATTATCGATATTTATCCGTTTGCTCTGGAAAGTCCTGTCAGGATAGAATTATTCGACACTGAGATAGAATCGCTCAGATTTTTTGATCCGGTCGATCAGAAAAAGATCAGAGAGATAGGAAAGATAAACATATTTCTCTCTGATGCCGGCATAAATACCACAACCGGACGTAATCTGCTGGAAATACTGGATCCTGAAACTGTTGTATTTATAGAAGAGTGTGATGATATCAGATCTAAATTTGAAGATTATTACAAACAGCAGATCATAGAGGGTTTTAACCGTTCGGCCAAGGTGGAATTACCTTACAAAGAAAAATATTTTTCACCTGATGAAATTTTGAAACATCTGGATAGTAAAAATCTGATCGTTAACGGTTTTACTGATACAGGTAAAGATATAAAACTGGATATCGTAGACCAGGTATCATACAGGTATGATTTTAAATCTTTTCTTACTTCACTGGATAATAATTCGATGAAAGGGTATTATTCATACATTTTATGTGATAATCCGGGACAGACTGAAAGATTTGAAGAGATACTCGATGAAGAATTACCCGGAGTTAAGAACTGTTCTGTGACAACTGTGGGTATCCACGAAGGTTTTATTCTTCCATCATCGAATATAGCTGTCTATACGGATCATCAGATATTCGGAAGGTTGAAAAGGACCAGGAATTTCCGCAGGTTCAAAAAAGCAATACCTCTCAGAGAACTTAAAAGACTTCAATACGGAGATGTCATTGTTCATATGGATCATGGAATAGGTCAGTTCTTAGGTTTGGAAAAGATCAGAGTTGCCGGTTCGGTAAGAGATGTTGTTAAGTTGCTTTACAAAGACGGAGATATCCTGTTCGTTAAGCTGGATATGATACACATGATCCAGAAGTATAGTGCAAGAGACGGTGTAGTGCCTGCTTTGTCTAAACTTGGTGGTAAGCAATTTAAGAACCTTAAGGAAAAAACAAAGAACAGTGTCAAGTCAATAGCAAGAGAACTTATAAAACTTTATGCCAGAAGAAAAGAAGCAAAGGGATATGCTTTTCCTGCAGATGCGATATGGCAGACTGAACTTGAAGCTTCATTTGAATTCGAAGATACTCCTGATCAGGCAAATGCCGTTGAAGATTTTAAAAGGGATATGGAATCCAGAATTCCAATGGACAGGCTTGTTTGTGGAGATGTTGGCTTCGGGAAAACAGAGGTCGCTATCAGAGCAGCATTCAAAGCAGCGATCGCCGGTAAGCAGGTGGCAATTCTAGCTCCTACGACCATTTTAGTGCATCAGCACTACGAAAATATTAAGAACAGGATGGAAAGATATCCTTTGAAAGTGGATGTTCTGTCAAGATTCAGAAAACCTTCCGACCAGAGAAAAACACTGACAGGTCTTAAAGAAGGTAAAATTGATATAATAATCGGAACTCACAGGCTGTTATCATCAGATGTTGAATTTAAAGACCTAGGTCTTTTGATCGTAGATGAGGAGCAGAGATTTGGTGTTAAGCATAAAGAGAAAATCAAAGAGCTCAGAGTTAATGTTGATGTTATGACCCTGACAGCTACTCCAATCCCGAGGACACTCCATATGTCGCTTATAGGTGTAAGGGACCTCAGCCTGATAAATACTCCACCGGTGAACAGACTTCCTATCATAACTGAGATTCACCCTTATGATGAAAAGATAATTTTTGAAGCGATAATGAAAGAAGTTGACCGTGGTGGTCAGGTATTTTTCATTCATAACAGGGTTGAAACGATAGAAACAATAAGAGTGTCAATAAATAAGATCGTTCCGGATGTTTCTATCGCAATAGCTCACGGTCAGATGAAGCCTGCCGAACTTGAAAAGATAATGTATGATTTCATGTACAAAAAGTATGATGTTCTATTAGCCACCACTATAGTCGAGAATGGTGTTGATATTCCTAACGTTAATACTATGATCGTGAACAGAGCGGATATGTTCGGGTTATCCCAGTTATATCAGCTAAGAGGTAGAATCGGCAGATCTTCCAGACAGGCCTATGCGTATTTTTTAGCTCCCCCATCAGGGTCAATATCACCAATTGCCAGAAAAAGGCTGGAAACAGTAAGTCATTTTACTGATCTGGGATCAGGTTTCCAGATAGCTATGAAAGATCTTGAGATCAGAGGTGCAGGTAATCTTCTGGGTGGAGAGCAGAGCGGGTTCATAGAAACTGTTGGATTTGACCTCTATACAAGAATAATGGAGGAGGCTGTTTCAGAGCTGAAAGAAGAAGAATTTTCAGATGTTCTGAGACATATTGATACTCCTGTCAGAATGATAAAATCATCTATAAATTTACAGAATGAGATATATCTGCCTGAGTATTATGTTGATGATGCATCAGAAAGGGTGGAAATATACAGAAGAATGATGAATTGCTATTCAGTTGACGACCTTAACGATATTAGAACAGAGGTAAGGGACAGATTTGGAATTCTTCCACCTGAAGCGGTAAACCTCTTCAGTAACGTTTATCTTTCAATACTTGGTGGAAATCTTCTTATTAAGAACATTTCTTTGACAAAATATGGAAAAAACGATGTTC
Organism: Candidatus Delongbacteria bacterium; assembly: GCA_016937995.1. Lineage (GTDB taxonomy): Bacteria > UBA4055 > UBA4055 > UBA4055 > UBA4055 > WTAK01. Next base: position 9,057 of record JAFGVM010000068.1, on the reverse strand, counting down.
TTAAGTTTACTTTCAATCTGGAAGAAATGGATGAGATCAAGCATACTGAGACGGCTCTGATGGTCCAGGAGAATGTTATTGAATTAATGAAAGATCCATCAGTGGAGCTAACAGTTGAAAAAGATGGTGAAGTCGTAAATTTTGTAATGGATAAAGACATGGATAAATTCAATTTTACAGAGAAATGCCTCAAGATGATGGGGAAGAGTGTAAAAACGGTGTTGTAGTCAAAACAACCCGGTATAAAAACATAATGTTATTTTTTCTACTTAGAATGATAAAATTATTTTAAGAGATACGTAAAGGTATGCTTCAGTGTTATTCGTTTACTTGCGGTTGAAGGAGAAGTTTTCGATTCAGACAAAGATAAAATAGTTTTGAACTCACAGTTGAAATGCAAAATAATGATCCTGTTATAATGAATTACAAAAAGTACGGATTTTAAATGCCGTCACTAAACCATTCAGGTTATCTGAAATAAAAAATGCTATAGATGCGATTTTAATCTCCTGACAGCGATCAGATAATCATATAAGCAAATAACACAATACTTTTTTCTTGTGTACACCAGATTAATTCATGATATTAACAAAGTACAGTATTTTCCACCTGAGTTGAAAAAGAACTTGATATATAAATATTTTCTACCAGAAAGTTACAAAGTTTTGAAAATTCTAAGAGAATTCAATGAAACGAGATAATTTCATATTTTTCATTCTTACGATATTTGTTCTATTTCAAATGTCATTTGCTCAGATCAAAGAATTCAGATCCGTAACCATTGCTCATAATCTTGATAATCCTCCATTTAAGTTCGTTAATGAAAAAGGTGAATCAGATGGCATATTAATTGATCTCTGGAGACTATGGTCTAAAAAAACAGGAATAAAAATAAAATTTATCTCAGCTACATGGGACAGTACACTGTCAATGGTAAAGCAGGGCAAAGCTGATATCCATGCAGGACTGTTTCATAGTGAAGACAGAAATAAAGACTTCGATTTTACTAAAAGTATTATGAATGCTGAGTACAGTTATTTCATAGACAGAGGATGCTACAGCAGATCCATGAATGTGAATGATATACTTGCGTACAAGATCGGAGTTCCCAAAGGATACACTGCGAGTTATATAGAAAAAAAATATCCCGAGCAAACTTTGGAAGTTTTTGAAGATTACACTGATCTGTTCGATGAGGCTACAAGCGGACAGTTAAAAGTGTTCGTTGCTCCTAAAGAGAACCTCGAATATTATCTTCTATCAAATAAACTAAGCAATCATTATATTCAACTTGATTTTATAGAAGGATACAAAAGGTCCTACCGTGGTTCTGTTAAAAAAGGAAATGATAAGCTGTTGAATTTGATAAATGAAGGACTGAACAGCATTACAAAGGAAGAATTTGATTCGATCTCTACAAAATGGTTAAGCGATATTAAATATCTGTATTCCTTCAATCCCGGAAATGGTGTGATTAAATTTTCAAAAGAAGAGAAGAGATGGCTCGAATCGAACAAGGAAATTACTTTTGGTGCTGATTTTAAATGGCCTCCATTTGATTTTGCTGATAAGAATGATAAACATACCGGTCTGTCAGCTGATTATATTAACGTTATTGAAAAGAAGACCGGGATCAAGATCAATGTGGTTCCGGGTGTGTGGTCATTTGTACTGGAGAATGCAAAGAAAGGAATTTATGAAGGTATCTCTGCGGTAGTAAGAACAAATAACAGGGATGAATTTTTAAAATTTTCAGATCCGTTCATAGATGTTCCTTTAGTGATAATTATAAAATCGGACAGAGATGATATAAAGAAATTCAATGATCTTAAAGGTAAAACGATCGCAGTTAATAAAGACTCATACATCCATGAGTATATAAATGCTTCAGGGATAAAAGTATTTCCGGTATTAAAATCATCAAACAAAGAATGTATTGAGGCAGTATCTTTCGGTCAAGCTGATGCTTATATTGGAAACTTACCAGCATTTACACATATATCCCAGGAAGAACTAATTACAAACCTTAAGGTCGTCAATGAACTTCCGGACTGGAGAGCTAAAATTTCGATCGGTGTAACTAAGAATGATACAATATTGCTGAATATAGTAAACAAAGTGCTCAGAAGTATTCCTGAAAAACAAAACAGGGAATTCAGGAACAAATGGTTTGGTGAATCGATCCTGTCTACCAGAAAGATCGAGATTAATACAAGGGAAAATGAGTGGTTGGGAGAAAATCCTGTGATTAAAATTTCAGGTGATCCTTATTGGCCACCGAACTCAATGTATGATCAGGATAGTAATTACGTTGGGATTATAGCTGATCTTTGGAGCATTATTTCAGAAAGATCAGGCATAAAATTTGAGAGGGTAAGAAGTGAGAACTGGGCAGAAACATTAAAACTCATGCAATCCGGAGCTATTGATATTATAGACGGGGTTTCTGAAACTACTGAAAGAGCAAAATACATGGATTTTTCTGATGTGCTGTTCACTTCACAAGTTATTATTATTGGACGTAATGATCAGGATTTTGTCGATGGGTTGGAAAAAGTGGGAAATTTAAAACTGGGTGTGCAAGAAGGAACTTCAGAGACAGAGTTGATCAAAAGGGATTATCCGGAAATTCAACTTTATTATTATTCGGATCCTGACATTGCTTATAACGACCTTGTAAAGAAAAAGATAGATCTTTTCTTAAGACACTATTCAGAATTTCAGTACTCCAAGAAAGAAAAGATGCTGACAGCACTGAAAGTAGTTGGAGTTACAGAATATTCCCGTGATTATAAGATCGGAGTATCAAAGTATAACAGAATTTTACTGGGCATAATTAATAAATCTATTGCTACTATTTCTATTGAGGAAAAAAATTCAATTTTCGAAAAATGGCATGGCAAAGAAGGCGATCTTATAGATTATGCACTTGTATGGAAAGTAATAATTTTTTCTTTGGTAGTAATGATATTCATTTTTTTCTGGAACAGGAGACTGGCCAGAGAGATAGATCTGAGGAAAAAAACTGAGATCGAATTGGTTAAAGCAAAGAATGTTGCCGAGAAAGCTACAAATGCCAAGAGTGAGTTCTTGGCGAATATGAGCCACGAGATAAGAACTCCGATGAATGCAATAATCGGATTTACCGAACTTATGGAAAAGACACCTTTGACAAGTAAACAATTAAGCTATATCTCGACAATAAAAGCTGGCGGGAACACATTATTGAATCTGATCAATGATATACTTGATATCTCAAAGATAGAAGCAAAAAAAATGGAATTACAATATTCCAGCTTTAATTTGGTAAGTACCGTCTATGAGATCGAGCAATTTTTTGAAAAGGAACTAAAGTTAAAAGGGCTTGAGTTCTTAATCGAACACAAGTCTGATATTACTAATATGATAGTTCTCGATGAAAGCAGACTTAGACAGATACTTTTCAACCTTATAAGCAATTCTATCAAATTTACAAATAAAGGATACATTAAGCTTATCACAGAATTCAGAAATATTAAACCAAGATATACTGATATCAGGTTGATCATTGAAGATAGCGGGATGGGCATGAGCCCGGAGAACTTGAAAAAAATATTCAAACCTTTCGTACAGGTATCAGATCCGAAAATTAAAAGAATTACAAAAGGAACAGGTCTTGGACTAGCAATTACAAGTAATCTGGTAAAAATGATGAATGGTAGTATTCAAGTTCAAAGTGAATTGAACAAGGGTACTAAATTCATAATTGATCTTCTGAAAGTTCATATAGACAGTGAAATAAAAAAAGTTGATCATGATGAAAACACCTTCGAGAATATTGTTTTTGAAAAGAGAAAGATATTGATCGCTGATGATGTTGAATCTAACAGAATTCTTTTGAGAGAATTATGCGAGGAACATGGTTTTGAAGTTTTTGAAGCTGTTAATGGAAAGGAAGCTGTTGAAATGGCAAAATTCTATGTTCCTGATATCATATTGATGGATATACGAATGCCTGAAATGGATGGATATGAGGCTATAAGCAAAATTAAGTCGGATAATAGTTTAGTGAATATTCCGGTCATTGCTGTTACTGCATCTGTGATGTCAAGTGAAAGTGTTAAACTGGAAAGATCTAGATTCAGCGGTTATTTAAGAAAACCGATTTCCAGAAAAGAGTTATTGAACAAGTTCAGAGAATTCATTCCTTTCACAGTTAAACAGGATACAAAGGAGATTTATATTCTGGACGAAGAATTGAAAGATCCTGAAATATTTTTCAGAAAACTCAAGGGAGAGATCTTTAATAAATACAGAAATTCAATTGAAAAACAAAATCTTGATGATATCAAAGAATTTTCATCTGAACTTGAAAAATTATCAGTTCAGCATAATTCCAACACAATTTCAAAATTTTCCAAAGAATTGAAAAATGCCGTTAACAATTTTGATATCGAGAACATCAAGAGATTGTTGGGAAGTTTTGAGGATATAATTGATAAGTGTGAAGGAGTTGTATAACAAAAGAACTATCAAATTTCGGAGGATAAAATGTTTACAAAAAAATACAAGGTATTGATAATAGATGATACTCCAAAGAATATCCAGGTTGTCGGAAATTTTTTGCAGAATGAAGGATATATCTTATCTTTTGCAACTACTAGTGAGGAAGCTCTTAATATCCTGTCGAAAGAATTACCGGATATTATTTTACTGGATGTCATAATGCCTGAGATTAATGGTTTTGAACTTTGTGAAAAAATAAAAGCTAATGATGAATATAAAAAGATACCGATACTATTTCTAACGATAAAAACTGATTCAGAAAGTATAATCAGGGGTTTTGAAAGCGGGGGAGTAGATTATATAACAAAACCATTCAACCCTCATGAACTTCTGGCAAGGATAAAAACACATCTTAAGCTTACAGATATACAAAAAGAACTCGAAGAAAAAAATGAAAAATTATTTGAGGAAGTATTCTTAAGGTTAAAAGCTGAAAAGGAGTTGAAAAAGATAAATCAGGAGCAGGAGAGCATAATAGAGGAGAGGATTTCTGAAATTAATCGACTGGCTATGATCCTTGAACAAACTGAAGAAGATATTATTATAACTGATCTTGACGGGAATATTACATATGTAAATCCGGCATTTGAGAGAATTACAGGTTACACTTCTGCTGAAGTTATCGGTCAAAATCCAAGATTATTAAAAAGTGGAAAACAGTCTGAAAAAATATACAAGGAACTCTGGGAAACTATTACCAACGGTAATGTATGGAGAGGAATGATAGTGAACAAAAGAAAGGACGGTTCACTGATAGAGGAAGACAGTACGATATCACCTATGAGGAACAGCGATAATAAGAATCACGGGTATTTTGCGATCAAAAGGGACATGACTGTTCATAATCAAATGGAAAGACAATTAAGGCAATCTCAGAAAATGGAAGCTATTGGAACTCTGGCAGGTGGGATAGCTCATGATTTTAACAATATTTTAACAGCGATACTGGGTTACACAGAACTGGCTAAGATGGAACTGCAGGATAACAATACAACAAGCGTTAAATTGAAAGAAGTGCTAAGAGCAGGAAACAGAGCAAAAGATCTTGTTAGGCAAATCCTTACATTAAGTCGAAAGACCGAGCAGGAACTTATTCCTGTAAGGATCGATCTCATAGTAAAAGAAGCATTGAAATTATTAAGAGCATCTATACCAAGTACTATCGACATCAAGCAGGATATCAATACGCTTCAAGGTACGGTCATGGCTGATCCTACTCAAATCCATCAGATCGTAATGAACCTATGTACAAATTCTTTTCAAGCTATGCAGGATAAAGGAGGTATTTTAGGGATATCTCTGGAATATAAGAACATAACTGAATTTGATGTTGAGCAAAACGGTTATGATATATCACCGGGAAGTTATCTTAAACTGGTCATTTCTGATACGGGTATCGGTATAAAGAAAAATGAGATGGATCGAATTTTTGAACCATACTATACAACAAAAAAAGTAGGTGAAGGTACAGGTCTGGGTCTTGCTGTCATTGACGGAATCGTAAAAAATCTGAATGGTACTATTTCGGTTTACAGTGAAGTTGGTAAAGGAACAACTTTCAGTATTATGTTTCCGTATAATGAACTTGAATATGAGAAAGTTGTGGAAGAGAATTCACAGGAAATTCCCACCGGTAATGAAAATATATTATTTATTGATGATGAAGAACAGATCACTGCACTCGGTAAGATGATCTTATCAGAGCTGGGTTATTCTGTTACTACCAGTTTTAGAGGTAATGAAGCTTTGAAGATATTCAGGAATGATCCTGATCATTTTGATCTGGTCATTACAGATATATCTATGCCTGGTATTACAGGGATAGAATTGGCTGAGGAGCTACTTGAGATAAACCCGGACCTGCCTATAATTCTGTGCACCGGCTTTAGCAAACTGTTAAATGAAACCAGAGTTGATGTACTTCCTATAAAGCATGTTATAATGAAACCTTTCTTAAAAAGAGAGCTGTCCATAGCGGTAAGAGAAGCGCTGGATAGTTAGATTTCATTAAGTAAAAAATGGAAGGGGTGTATTTGCACCCTTTTTTTTATGCTATTGACTTAATATGAAAATATTATTATTTTCGTTAAAAATTAAATTCAGATTGGAGTTTCAATGAAAAAAGCCAAAGAGATCAGGAACGGGAACGTTCTTAAGATGAAAAATGAGATCTTCAGAGTTTTAAAATCAGAGCATTTTAATCCCAGTGAAAAAGCATGTGTTATGAAATTAAAGCTGGAAAATATTATTACGGGACAGATCGTTAATGATATTATACCTGCTTCCGATGCTGTTGATGATCTAAGACTTGATACCAGAGAAATGCAATATCTTTACTCTACAGGAACCACTTATACATTTATGGATAATGAAACCTATGAGCAGCTGGAGGTCGAAGAGAATCAGATCGGAGATAATGTTGTGTTCCTGCAGGAGGAGATGAATATCACTGTTCAGTTCTATGAAGGCAGAGTGGTCTCAATTGAATTGCCTACTGTTGTTATTGCTGAGATCGATTATACCGAGGATGTTGAGAGAGGTAATACTTCAGGTGGTTTGATAAAAGATGCAAAACTTGCTAATGGTCACGAAATTAAGGTTCCGGCATTTATTAAGCAGGGGGAGAAGATCAAAATAGATACAAGGACCGGGGAGTATATTAGCAGAGCATAGCTCTGTAGTGGATAATGGTCATTGACCAGTTGACAGTAAGGGTCGTAATATATACGACCCTTTTTTTATATCGTGGATAATCAAGTATACTCAGCTGCTAAAGCATTCGGACCCATAGATAATTACAACAGTACAATTTTGCCAATGTTAGGGGCTGTTTATGATTGTTTATCCGCGTCCTTTTTTTTCTTAACCGGTGTTTTTTAAATATACAAAAATATAAATATTTAAACAAAGGATTTTACTTGAATTATTTGACAAAAAAACTTAAAATTCTAACTGAATTTATTTCTTGTAACTAAATAGGCACAATTAGGATTTGCAGAAGCGTAGTGGAAAATATAAAAATTAAAAGCAATTCAGCAATGAGGTAGAAAAAATGAGTAAAAATATCCTGAAACTATTATTTGTGACATTGTTAATTTTCAGCACACTATTAAAAGCACAAGCCCTTGTAGATGTAGCTGTAAGAGGAGTAAGCGACAATTACAAGAACGGCGAGCAGAAAGACAGGCAGGAAGCTATAATGGACGCAAAACGTCAAGCTCTTGAAAAAGCGGGATTGAAACTCAAATCCACTACGAAAGTTGAAAACTTCCAGACCACTTACGATTACATTGAAACACAAGCAGAGACAGTTCTGATGCCGGGATTCCAGATAATAGACAACGGGTACGGGTCTGACGGCACTTATTCGGTAGTTCTTGTAGGAAAAGTTAAATCTACAGTAGAAGAAGATATCACATTCAAAGAACTGCGATATGCAAAGCACATTTTTGAACAAGACAAAAAAGAAGAATCAAAGCAAATAATTATAAAGCTGATGAATGATACAAACACAGATTTGGCGGAACAAGCGCATTATTTATATATGAAGTGGTTTTTGTTACCGTATGGACAAAGTGTTAACGAATACTTTGACTCTCTTGATAAATATATGAATAATTTTTCACCGGAGTTCGATAAATTCAAAATTTATTATCCAAGCAGCAAATATACGGCATTGCTCAGCAACGAAGAGAAGAAATTGAGGAATGATAAAAAAACTGAAGAAGAAAGGAGAAATGCAGAAGAGTTAAGGCGGATAGCAGAAATTAAAAATAAATACAGATATGCTATAAGTGAAATAAAATCGAATATGGTATATGCCAGAAGCGATTTCTATATAGGTAAAACGGAAGTGACCCAAGCTCAGTGGAAAGCTGTAATGGGCAATAATCCGAGTAATTTCAAAGGAGATAACTTACCTGTCGAGCAAGTAAGCTGGTACGATGCTGTTGAGTTCTGCAACAAATTGAGTGAAATGGAAGGATTGACAAAGTGCTATTCGGGAAGCGGAAAAAGTACGAATTGTAACTTCAAAGCGAACGGTTACCGTTTGCCGACAGAGGCTGAATGGGAGTATGCGGCTAAGGGCGGAAATCAGAGCAGAGGAAACACTTATAGTGGGAGTAATGATGTCGGTGATGTTGCTTGGTATGATGGAAATTCCGGATCAAAGACACAACCCGTAGCTACAAAAAGAGCTAATGAGCTAGGAATTCATGATATGAGTGGAAATGTTTGGGAATGGTGCTGGGACTGGTACACGCAGGGACAGTGCCGTGTTGTTCGTGGCGGGTCGTGGGGCAACCTCGACGCCGGCTGCAAAGTTTCTGACCGCAACGGCAACGACCCCGGCGGCAGGAACTCCTACGGCGGGTTTCGTATTGCGAGGACTAAATAGCGTAGCTTACACTTTGTTCTTTTACACTTTTACACTTTTCTTTTTGCTTCTTTTTCTTTTTCAAAAAGTAAAAAGAAGTTTCTTTGAAATAAAGGGTATGACCGAACAATAAA
>JAFGVM010000067.1 GCA_016937995.1 Candidatus Delongbacteria bacterium | reverse complement strand
GCACTCATCCATGGACCTACCTTTCCCCCACCTAGCATGAAATCCGAGAAAGATTTTGTCTTTCTCATTCCCATTATTCCAAGACCGATGATCGTAAGAGCATAAACTGCTAAAACTATTATTTTCACTTGCATATTGTACCTAGATTTTAGTTAAATATCATGATTTATTTTTACAGGTTAAAATATACTTCTGAATAAACTTATTCGCAAATTGAAAAGAAATAAAAAAAGGAAGTCATACTGAGGTTCTCGAAGTATAGACTTCCTTGTAGTTTGTTTTGTCATCCTGAAGTAAATTCAGAATCTTTACTTTATCAATACCATCTTCTTCGTAGCTTCCTTTAGTCCATCTACTTCAAGTGAATAATAATAAACTCCACTGTTCAGAGCAGATGCGTCAAATTCTACATTGTATTTTCCTATATTTTTTACTCCGCTGAATAATGTATTTACCAACTGTCCGTTAACGTTATAAACAGTTAGCTTTACTTTTGAATTATCCTGAGCAACAGAAAAGTTTATTGTTGTAGTTGGATTGAATGGATTCGGGTAGTTTTGTTTGAGAGATGTTGTTACTGGTACATTTTGTTCTTCAATTCCTATCGTATATCCTGTTACTGCTCTAAAATGATAATTTGTACCTGTATTTTGAGACCATGACCAAGTACCGTCTCCATTACTGACACCATCGAAAGACCTATTGTATGCAGTAACACCCTCTCCAGCAGCATCTTCCTGAGTGGCGTAAACGATGCCATTGTCTGATGAAAATCCTACCCAATAATCACTTTCATTCAAATAGAAATAATAATGTTCTCTTAAGTCGATCAAAGTCATTGCTCTTGTATTTTCAAGAGAATTTGCTGTTGGTGTAACATCGAACGGAGTCATTATTTCTACCCCAGGCATACCTCCGTCATCTGTCCATACTCTAACAGTCATATCATTAGAGATATGGGTTGGATCAGCATAATTACGTATTAAAATTGTTGATAATACTTCTCCATACAATGGTGAAAATTTTACTGCTTTTGCATCTCCATTTTCTGTTGTATTATAATATGAGACTATACCTGAATCATAAATATTTTGTCTTCCAGCTACTATTCTGTAAGTATTGTTATCATAAGTTTCGTATCCGTCATTGTCCACAGCCCAGAAAGAATAATCTATTATCTTACCCGGCTGTTGAACCGGAAATGCAAATTCCCATTGATTATCCGATACATATGTTGCAGAAATATTATTCTGCTCTAAACTATCTATTGAGTAAATCACTTCAACAGAAGCTACACCTGATATGTCAAATGCATTCACATAATTGTGGTAGTTCTGTGATCCTTCGTAAAATACCGGTGCATAAGGTGAATGATCTATGATAGGACCAATCGGCTGTGGTGAATTATATGAATCTATCTTTATATCGTCTATGTACATACCATTCAGTTCCAATCCTCCATCGCTAACCCACCTGAATCTGAGATTGAATCCACTGTACATGATATACGGATCCAAATTAAAATTCTCTTCGTGCCAGTCAACACCTTCACCGTCCCAGGATGTTAAAGTAGACCAGCTGGCACCGTTATCTATAGTAACATCAAGATACGTATAGTCAAATCCTGCTTCAATTTCATATTTACACCAAAATGACATATCAGCACCAAAAGATGAGGAAAGATCTAAAGGAACTGCTAAAGTTGCAGTTGTAATTTCATCAGAGAGATAATCTCCTCCCGGACTTTCAGTTAATGAATGAGTACTTGAATGAAACTCTCCTTCCTCTACTATTCCCCAGTTACCTGTGAATGTCCATTTTGAATCACCGGATTCAAAATCTTCCCAAAATGCTGTATTACCATCTGTCCATTTTGCAGTATAGCTACTTGTAGTCATACTGTTACCTTCTGAATCTTCAATAGTAAATCGAACTTCACCATCATATACAGGTTCAGTTTCAGCAGGAATAATTCCAACATAAGTATATTCGTGTATTTTGGCAGGAGCCATTTGAAAGTCATATTGAGTAACCCAATCATCTTTACTGTATGAGCCATAACAAGTATCAATTTCTGATTCATCATAAAAATTTATTAACAGGTTCATTTCAGTGTTAACAAATGCTTCATTCCCATTTACATAATGAAGTATTACAGGATCGTTGTCGGGCACAAATTCAAAATCATAATCCGAAGTTGTCGGTGAAACAATACCTCCAAGATCAACGAGGTCAAAGTTAATTATACCATTTATCGGAGCTGATTCAGCTGGAATAGTTCCAACCCAGTTCTCTTCGCCTTTAGTTTGAGAGAATGGCAGATCTGTCCAAGTTGTACCACTGTCATAAGAATAATGACCAACTATAGACTGAATCCCTGTATCGTCGTTAACGGTCATTGTAATATCCAGATCGTTCTTTACAAATGCTCCAATAACCGGATCCAAAGCTGGATTTCCGATTATATCTACTATGACAGGTCCTGAATAGTCATAAAATACTTCTATATCATCAATATAAATCTGATCTGAATAATTTCCGGTATAATGGAATCCAATCTTAACATCCTGACCGGCAAAAGCATCTAAAGCAGCAGTTCTGTAATAATAAACTCCATCCTCATAAGTACCTGCAACATAACCCGGGTCTTCTACCCATATAGTTGTGAAAGTTGTACCACCATCTGTTGAGACTCCAACTTCGTGAATTCCGTTCATATACATAGTCCAATACGTACACTGCCAATATGTTAAAGTAGCTGAATTCATAGCAGGAATTGTAATCGTAGGTGTGATCAGCCAGTCATCCTGTATTCCACTATCATCCATATGAGTTGCACAACTTCTACCATTATGAATATAATGTCCACTGGCTATATCACCTTCTATCCATCCTGCACCTGTTGTATTTAAAGACCATCCTTCTGGTGGAAAAATTTCATTCTCAAAGTCTTCAACAAATAAAGGCATATCCTTTGACCATGAAATATTAATTTCTTCTGACCATGCTGCATTTCCAAGCGAATCCTCCATGTAGAATTTTACGAAACCCGGAGTACCGTCAACCTGAGCTGGAATTGTACCTGTAAAAGTATAATTTGTCTTAGAAACAGTCATATCAAAATCAGTCCAAGTACTACCACCGTCAAGTGAATATTGTGATTGCATCGGAGAGATCACAGGATTCTGATCCTGAATTATGATAGACAGATCCATATCCCAATCCATAAAGCATTCGTTCCCCGAGATGCTTCTTAAGGAAGGTGAATAGATATCATCAATTTCAGGATCATCATTTGTTGAAACCAATATGTAATAATAATTTTCGATATAACTCTCTGCATCATTCACATATTCGATCTGATCGATCCATCCTCCTTCACCATCACTTATAAAACTGTGTGTTGGAAAAGGATAATCTGCAGCAAATTGTCTGGGGAATCCTCCTGAAATAGGAGTTACAGAAAGCCAGAAGTTATCTGTGAACAATATCGGTGTATCTAAATATATTTCATTTACCTGGTCATCATGTGATATTAGATTTCCTGAATCCCAAAGAACTGTCACACCATCTTTTGCATAAATTTTATAAACATATTCATACCCATCATCTATCAAACTGGCATCGACCGCATGAAGATACACAGGATATTCAATACCGAAATCATCCATATTATAATAAGTTGCTCTTTCCACAGGATTATTTAAAATACAAGCTCCACCCATAGGGTAAGTATACCAAACAGTATCTTTGCTTGTTGACTGAGGTCTTTCAATTTTTGAATACCACTCAGCAGAAAAAACACCAGTTGCAAAAATAACAACTAACAAAATGATTATCTTCTTCATAACTCTCTCCTCCACGTCACATATTTTATAAAAGTAAACATGATGATGATCCTGATACTTTGAAAATACCTAATTATACTTATTTAGTCAAGCAGAATATAATGAATTTTATAAATTCTCTAATGAATATTTAATTTGATCAGTTCCCTGCAAATTCTAATTTCTAAATTCTAATTTCTTTATTATATTTACCCTATGAAAAACGCTCGACTGATTATTCTCATTGGAATTACTATGGTAATCAATTTAATTACTATCACTTCCTGCACATCATCAAATGAAATGATAAAAGAAGATAATTTTCTTTACATGGAGGAAGTATATGCCTATGCAAAGAAATATTACAGTGAAAGCAACTGGATCGAATGCAGTAAATGGTATGACAAACTAGAAGCTGAATATCCAAAAAATCCATATATGGATGAGTCGTTATTCATGAGAGGATACATATACAAGACATACATCCAGGATACAACTAAAGCAGAGAAATATTTCAATACTCTGATATTAAACTATCCCGGATCTTCTTTTGCAAGTTCAGCAGAGTTTGAACTTAAATACATTAACGACCCTGATTTTGTACCAAACTTTGAAAAATAATAAAGGAACAATATATGAAGAATATTTATCTGGATAACAGTGCAACAACTCAGGTTGATCCTGAAGTCGCAAAAATAATGACCGAATACATGGTGGAAAAATTCGGTAATCCATCTTCTATCCATTTCTTTGGGCAACAGGCAAAATATGCTATGGATAATGCCAGAGAAAAAGTAGCCAAAGTGATAAATGCAGGAGTTAAAGAGATATTCTTTACTTCAGGTGGAACTGAATCTGACAACTGGGCGATTCGTGGCTTTGTTGAAAATTATATTAAGAAAAACAATAAAGCTCATATCGTAACATCCCGAATAGAGCATAGTGCAGTCTATGAAACTTGCAGAATGCTGGAAAAAAAATACCCGCAACTTATTACGGTCACATATTTAAAACCTGATAAGAAAGGACATATCTCACCTTATGAAGTTAAAAAAGCTTTGACAAGCGACACTGTGATAGTTTCGATAATGCATGTAAATAATGAAATAGGAGCTATTAACGATATTGCTGAGATCGGCAGGATATGCAGAGAAAAGTGTGTTTTATTTCATACCGATGCAGTTCAATCCTTCACTAAGATCCCGATCAATGTAAAGACTATGAACATTGATCTATTATCAGCTTCATCACATAAGATTTACGGCCCTAAAGGTGTTGGTTTGTTGTATGTACGTAACAAGGTAGATATTTTACCAATATTATTCGGTGGAAAACAGGAATCGGGACAGAGGAACGGGACAGAAAATTTACCGGGTATTGTCGGATTTGGAAAAGCTGCTGAGATCGCAATGAAGACATACAAAAAAGACATTCAAAGAATAGGTTCCTTGAGAAACAAACTCTATGAACTAATCTCAAAAGATGTTAAAGATATTATCCTAAATAGTGATATAGAAGAAGGGTATGAAGGAATCTTAAACATCTCTTTTGATGGTGTTGAAGGAGAATCGTTGCTACTGGCATTAGATATGGAAGGAGTTGCTGTTTCCACAGGTTCTGCATGCTCGGCAGGAAGTGTTAAACCGTCCAGAGTTCTACTCGGTATAGGTCTAATGGAAGTAGATGCTCAAAGTTCAATCAGGTTCTCTATCGGCAGAAATAATACAATGGAAGAGATCGAATTTGCAGGTAATGCAGTGATCAAAGCAGTAGAAAGACTTAGGAGTATGTCTTGGATGTAATGAACGCATAAATGCGTTCCCAATATCCAATATTCAACACGGAACATCCAATGTCCAAGGTGATTGTAAGGGTTCAACATCTTGAACCCACAACTTCTGGATTCCAGGATTTAGTCCGAGAATGACAATACAACTTATCGCACAGTTATTATACAATTTAGGAAATAATTTGAACAAACTTAAAGTTTTAGTTGGAATGAGTGGTGGAGTTGACAGTTCAGCAGCTGCATATCTTTTGAAAGAACAAGGTTACAAAGTAATTGGCGGAACGATGCTCCTCTCTCCTGCTGATACTCCTGAAAAATATTCTGATGCTGTTGAAGTTTGCAGAATTTTAGACATAGAACATCGCTTCTTTGATTTTAGAAAATATTTTAAGAATACGGTCATCGAGAACTTTAAGAATGAATACCTTGCCGGAAGAACTCCAAACCCGTGTGTTCTTTGCAATTCAACTATAAAATGGAAGAAACTTTATGAAGAAGGTCAAAAACTTGGTTGCGACCTTCTTTCTATGGGGCATTATGCAACAATTGAGCACAAAAATGATAAATATTATCTCAAACGCGGTAAAGACCCAAAGAAGGATCAATCCTATTTTCTTTACGGAATAGATAAAAATATTCTTCCCAAGATATTATTTCCTCTTGATGGAAAGGTTAAAGATGACGTCAGGGATATATGTGTAAAAGCAGGTTTTAGCATATCCAGAAAGAAGGAAAGTATGGAGATTTGCTTCATTTCAAACGATGATTATAAAAGCTTTCTGATTGATAATTTCGCCGAATTTAAAACTATAGGTTCAGGTGTTATATTATTAAATAGTGGCGAAAAACAGAAAAACAAACATGAAGGATATCCTTTCTATACTATTGGTCAGAGAAAAGGCCTGGGAGGCGGATATACTACTCCAATGTTCGTATCTGAAATTGACAGAGAAAAAAATCAGGTGATCATTGCTGAAAGAAAAGATCTTTATACAAACAATGTGATCATCAAAGATCTTAACTGGTTACTAAGTGAGATAAACAACGAGATCAAATGCTCCGCCAAGATCAGATACAATTCCTCAGACAAACCATGTATCGCTAAAAG
The DNA here is from genome assembly GCA_016937995.1 of Candidatus Delongbacteria bacterium. Taxonomy (GTDB): domain Bacteria; phylum UBA4055; class UBA4055; order UBA4055; family UBA4055; genus WTAK01. Next base: position 18,280 of record JAFGVM010000067.1, on the reverse strand, counting down.
GATCGGAGAAAATAAAGTTGAATTGATCTTTAATGAGCCTGTTTTTGCAGTAACACCCGGACAGTCAGCAGTGCTTTATGATGGAGATTACGTCATAGGCGGAGGAATAATTGTATAGTAGTGAGTTATGGGTTTAGAGTTTTGAGCGAACCCTCAACCGTAAACTCTCAACTTTTAAGCAAATTGCAATTTTTCATTTACAAATAAAAACTTGACATATCAGGGTAATTGGATTAAATTAGGGCGCGTTAGTTGTAAACAAAAAATTATAAATCGGAGTATATAAAATGTACACATTCTTATTATTCATTTTCGTAGTAAATGCAGCATTTTTGATGTTAGCTATTCTTATGCAGTCAAATAATGCAGGCGGACTTTCAAGTACTTTTGGTGGAGTTGGTGGTGCATCATCCACTTTCGGAACAAGAGAAACTGTATCATTCTTACACAAATTCACAGTAACTATGACCGTATCATTCTTCGTTTTGGCTATTGTTATCGGTCTTATGTCAAGAAGCCATTTTGAAAATCAGACAACTGAACAGAGTTTGATCATGCAAAAAGGTAACAGTGTCCCTGTTGAAGGATTACCAACTCTTGATGACAAGAAACTACCTTTGGATGATGCAGCCGAAGAGACTTCAGGTGAAGCAACCCTTCCTTCTACTGAAACCGAACCAGTTCCGGTAGAAGAGAACAAGTAGAGCAATTCTTAAAGATTTCATTGCTGGAGTGGTGGAATCGGTAGACACGCCAGCTTGAGGGGTTGGTGCCCTAACGGGTGTAGGAGTTCAAATCTCCTCTTCAGCACTTAGAATTTAAAGTCCGTGATAAACGGGCTTTTTTTTATATCATAAATTATTATTGATTAATGACAATATGATATATAACTTTTAGAACGTAGGGCACGGTTCAAAACCGAGCCAGAGAAAACAAAAAACGAGACGTTGCGATACAGCGTCCATACGAACCGTAAAGACGTAATACCACTACGTCTTGTAAAAAAAGGAGTCATAATGAGCAACAACATAGTGAACATAATCGATACAAATGTAATCTTACACGATTTCAACTGTCTTAAAGGATTCGGAAGTGAAGATATCGGAATACCTATTACAGTTTTAGAGGAAATAGATGATTTTAAGAAAGGCCATAATCAATTGAACTTCAGTGCCAGAGAATTTATCAGACAAATTGACGAGCTTTCAGGTGGTGATAATGCACCTAAAGCAACTTTATTCACTGACGGTATAGATCTTGGAGAAGGAAGAGGAAAGGTCTTTGTAATAACTGACGTAAGTTTCAGAAATGGTTTCAGGAACAAACTTTCAGGAAACAAAGAAGATAACTATATCCTGTCGGGAGCTGTAAATTATATCGAAGATAATCCTGATAAGGAAGTGAAATTTGTAACAAAAGATATGAATTTGAGGATCAAAGCAAGAGCTTTGGGATTAGTAGCTATTGATTATAATGAAGGTAAGATAAAAAGCGTTGAAGAGTTGTACACGGGTGTTCAGACGCTGGAAGATGTTGATGATGATGTTTTAAGCCGATTACTTACAAATAAGAAAATACCGGTAAGTGAATTCACACCTTTAAAAGATGATCTGCCATTGAACCCGAATAAATTCTACATCTTTAAAAGCGGTAAAAAATCAGCATTGGCAAAATACAGTCATTTCGAGCAGCAGATAGAGCAGGTTGAAAGTAAAGAAGTATTTGGTATAAACCCCAGAAACTCAGAACAGACATTCGCTATAGATGCCCTTCTTGATGACAGGATAAGACTTGTTACTATTTCCGGAACTGCCGGAACAGGAAAAACATTACTTGCACTTGCATCATCTCTGGCTATGAGAAAAAATTATAAACAGATATTTCTCAGCAGACCGATAGTACCGTTAAGTAACAAGGATATCGGCTATTTACCGGGAACTGCAAAGAATAAAATTGAACCTTATATGCAGCCTCTTTACGATAACCTTCAATTCATACAGAATAATTTCAAAGAAGGTTCAGATCAGTATGAGATCATAAATGAATTACAAAAGAGAGAAAAACTGGTTATCTCTCCCCTAGCATACATCAGAGGCCGGACTTTAAGTAATGTATACTTCATAGTCGATGAAGCACAGAATTTATCACCCCACGAAGTTAAAACTATTATAACAAGAGCTGGTGTGGGAACTAAAGTTGTGTTCACCGGTGATATCTATCAGATAGATACACCTTTCCTTGATTCTGGATCTAATGGACTGTCATACATTATTGACAGACTGGAAAATCAGGAACTGTATGCACATATCACACTTAGAAAAGGAGAAAGATCTGAATTGTCAGAACTTGCTTCAAAATTATTGTAAGGACGCAATTTTTTGCGTCTCCAGCACAGGAGATACATGGAAACTATTGTAGAAAAAATTATACCTAAGGCATTTTTAATAGGTGTATGTTTAAATAAAAAAGACCTTTTACAAAAAGAAATATCACTGGACGAACTTGAAAGATTAGCTGACACAGCCGGAATAGAAACTAAGGGTAAATTCATTCAATCAAGAAAGAATTATGATAAAACCACCTATGTCGGTAAAGGATTTCTTCAGGATATTAAAGCTAAAATGGAAATGGTCGAAGCGGATATTTTAATATTCGACAACGAACTGTCCCCTACTCAGGGCAGAAATATTTTAAAACTTCATGAAATAGAGGCTATAGACAGAACCGAGCTGATCCTTGACATCTTTCATGATCATGCAATGACTAAAGAAGCAAAGCTTGAAGTCAGACTTGCTGAATTAAAGTATCAGCTACCACGGCTAAAAAAACTATGGTCACATCTAGACAGAGAAAGAGGTGCTTCCGGAAGTGGTATGGGTGCTTCTAGAGGTATGGGTGAAAAGCAGATCGAAGTAGATAAAAGGATCATAAAGCAGGAAATTGGAAAGATCGGAGAGGAACTTGCTCATATAATGAGACAGAAGATCACCCAGAGAAAACAGAGAGAGAATGTAAAAAAAGTATGTCTAGTCGGATATACCAATGCGGGGAAATCAACTCTATTCAATAAACTAACAGGTGCTGATGTGCTTGTTGAAGATAAATTATTCGCTACTCTGGATTCAACTGCAAGATCACTTGAACTTGAAAAAGGTAAGAATATAATACTATCGGATACGGTGGGGTTCATTTCTCATTTACCAGGAAATCTGGTAGCTTCATTCAGAGCTACTTTGAAGGATGTTAACGATGCTGATCTACTGGTCCACGTGGTCGATATATCAGATGATAATTGTGAGGAACAGATCAAAGCTGTTGATACCGTATTGAAGGAGATTGAAGCCAATGAAATACCTTCGGTTCTGGTTTTCAACAAAGTTGACAGACTTTCAGAACACCGTGTCAGAGAAGAGATATTCATCGATAAATATCCGAGATCAGTCATAATCTCTGCTGTAACAGGAGAGAATATTGATAAATTACTCAAGAAGATCGATGACATGCTGAATCTTTCCGGAATTTATAAAATGCTATTCCCGTTCGAAGAACAGAAATTATTGGCTCAGTTACATGATTTCGGAAATGTACTTTCAAAGGATTTTACAGATGAAGGTGTACTGGTTGAAGCTGTTATAAATCAGGAAGATCTTAAGAAAGTTGAAAAATACATAGTTAAAACATAAGGGCTCAAATTGTTGAGTACGTACGAAAAAATATGTTTCGTAGGGGACGATTCCCATTCGTCTCCGAAGGGACAGATAATAAATCAAGATTGCCACTCCCGACGAGTCGGGATCGCAATGACAAGATCCTGTCCCGATAAATCGGGAAGGATGACACGGGAGTAAAAATATGAGATCAATAAGATATATTCTAATTTCAATCGTACTTTTATCATCTTTGGTATTCTCCCAATCCGATGAAAGTTCTGAATTGGCATACGGATTCAAGCTATATAACAACAAAATTTACGATGTGGCAATAACTCAGTTCAGATCTTTCCTCGAAACTTATGGTTCTTCCATTTCAGCTCCAAAAGTACAATATCATCTGGCAGATTCATATTTCCAGCTGAATGATGTAGAAAAAGCATTATCAAATTTTCAGAAGATCATATTAAATTACCCCAGGTCAGAGTATTGTGAGCTGGCAATAAACAGATCTGCAGAACTTTTAGAAACCAGTGACAAGGAAAAATCAGCCAGATATTATTTACAATTAAAGAATTATTTCCCTAAATCATCCAGAATACCTGAGAATGCGTACAAAGCAATTGAAATATTTTACAGCATCGGACTGATCGATGAAACCAAGGACAATATATCTGTTCTGAGAAAGGAATATCCTGCGAACATTTTTACTAAACGATCAATGCTGATCCTTGCAAAGATACAGGAAAATGAAAATCAGACAGTTCTTGCAGAGAGAACATTCAATGAACTTATCCGTACTGACAACAAGGAATTTAAGAGCAATGTACTGTATGACCATGCTCTGTTCTCTATCAGGCAAAAAAAACTCGCAACCGCCGAAAAAGACCTTAAAAAGATATTAAAAGACTACAATTCAAATGACGAATACTACTTCCCCGCTTTGATCTCATATGCTGATCTTGCTATGTCAAATCAAAAATTCAAAGAACTCCGTACACTTTTATACGATGTGAAAAAAGTGCCTGAGAAGTACATTTATACAATATCCCTACTGAAAGGAGAGCTTGAATATTTTACAGGTAATTATGCTAAAGCCCTTGATGAATTTCAAATAGCCCAAACAACAGAAAACACTCTGGAAATGCATATTAAGACAGCATATGTTTTTTCAGAGATGAAAGAATATGAAAAAGCCGGCGATATCCTTTTCTCTTCTGTTCAGGTCGATTCTGTTATAAATAAAACTGATGAACTTATAAAAATAGCACTCCTGGCAAGCTTTGAGAATCAGATTAAAGCAAAAAAGTATGATAAAGGTATAACTGCTTTGAGGTTTTTTATAGAGAAATTTCCCGAGGATGAAAATTCACCTGAACTAAGGTTCAGGATCGGTAAATCTTACTACGAATCAGGGAAATATACTTTCGCATACGAGATGCTGAAAGAATTTTCTCAGAACTATCCGAATTCAGAGTATATTGACAATGCAATATTCTTAGCCGGTGAGTCAGCATTAAAATCAAAGGATTTCAAGAATTCACTGATACTTTATGAAATGCTGATCGATAAATACCCAGCTTCAGAACTTTATACTATGGCGAGAGCAAGAAAGGAATATCTGGTAAAATACAAGATCCGAGAAGAGGACCTGCTGGATGAGATAGCAGACCTGTCATCAAGAAAACTGTTCGAAGAAAACACAGACAAGCTCATATATGACTGGGGGAAATTTTATTACTACAAGATGAAAGATTATTACCGTTCTGCTGAATACCTTAAGAAATACATTAGCGTTATTGAGTCAAAGAAGATTGAACCTGATCCAGAGTGTTTATATCTTCTTGGTTCTTCTCTGGTAAGTATTGAAAAGACCGATGATGAGAAACTCAAAGAAGCTTACGGATACTATTCTACTGTGATCAGCAAACCGTCTGATGGAGTTAATAAGAAGATCCTGATCAGAACTTATGTTGAACTTTATGACCTGATCAAAAAACTTTTCCCTGCTGAAGAAGCTAAAGGATTGATCGAGGGGAAATTCCCCGCACTGATCGAGACTGGCATCGATGATATTGACGGTATCATATTCTATAAGTTCATTACCGATATGTATAAAGGAAACGACCTGCCGAGATTCTTAAGTTATTCAGAGAAGTTCATGGGAACAAGATCGAACTCAAAATATTTCAATGAGATCAGGTTCCTGACTGCTGAGGCTTATTACAAGACAGGCAATAAAGATAAAGCCATAGAGATATACAAAGAGATCTCAGCTAAAAAACAAAATGATATATTTAAGCTCAATTCATTATCAAAACTTTCCGAATTACTAACAGTAGAAGTATCAGAGAAAATATCTGATCTGAATTTAATTAAAAAAGATTTTTACTATACTGACATTGTGAAAAATGTGGATCCTATTATTGCTGATGTGTATGCCGATAACAGAGAGTATGAGAAAGCTTTAAGTATTTATATTGCACTTGATGAAAAAAAGAACAGCACTATTATTTCACCAAGATGGAATTTTGAGCTGAATAACTATTCAAAGAATATTGCTGATATCTATTTTGAGCTGAAAAATTATGATAAGGCTGAATTTTACTACAGGAATTATCTTTCACAACCCGGCGCTGATACATACAGACAGGAAGTACTGCTGAATCTTAGCGATATCTATAGATCCCGGAACGATGCCGAATCATTGGAGAACAATCTCAAAGAGATACAAAAACTTTCAAAAGGTGAAAAAAGTTATCTGGCGGCCATGACACTGGCTGATATTGACCTGGATAAAGGAAATTATGAATCAGCTATCAAACAATATAAAGCTATAATAAAAGATTACAATCCTGAAGATACTACTGAGATCGAAGCTAAGATAATCCATGGCAGATTCAGACAGAAAAAAATAACTGAAGCTGATCAGCTTTTAAAAGAATTCAGAAAAAAACATAGAGAACAATATGATAGAGATATTTTTGAACCTGAATTCTATCTTGAAAAAGCAAATTCTTATCTTTCTATGAAAAGCTGGGACAAAGCACTTTCAGGGTACAAAGCATTAATAAATGATTATCCCAAAAGTGTGCTTGTGCCTAAAGCTATGTACGGAAAAGCTGTGATAATGTATAATATAGGAAAAAAAGATGAGGCTTTTGACACCTGGAGTGAACTGATATCAAAATTTCCTGATGATGATATTGCTGTTGAAACGAACTTCCACCTTGGAGCAATTTACAATAACAGAGAAATGTATGATAAAGCTATAACCTCTTTCCAGAACGTTATAAATCATCCTAAGGACCATGAACTGAAACTTCAGTCATATAAATACATAATAGACCTCTATGTTAAACTCGGATTTGATGATGCTGCCGCAAAGATGATAAGAAGTTATGTTTCCCTCTACCCTGATGAAGAGGATGTCTTCCAGAAACGTATTGAGATAGGTAATATCTATCAGAGGAACGAAGAATATGACCAGGCTTTGGAATACTTTAAAAGACTGATGTATGAGGCAAAGGGTGATGATGAGGCCGCAACCCAGTTCTTTATTGCAGAAACATACATGATGATGAGCAATTTTAGAAAAGCCATATCGGAATTCCTAAAAGTTAAATATCTGATAAAGATCGATTCCAAATTTGAATGGAAACTTACTTCCATGTACAAAACCGCACTATGTTACGAAGAACTTCAGGAATATGATAAAGCCCTTGAAATACTCACTGAGATAGTAACAAACCACCCTAATGATTCATACGGAAGACAGGCTAAGAAAGTTGTGGAACGGATTGAGGGAAAGAAATCGGTAAGGGTGGAGTAGAAGATGACATTTAAGTCTTTAGGTGTAACTGAATTTTTCATAGATAAATTAGTTGATCATGATATTTCTAAACCCTACCCTATTCAAAAGGAAGCTATCCCTGTAATTTTAAAAGGAAAAGATATCCTCGGTATTGCAAAAACAGGTTCAGGTAAAACTCTGAGTTATGTGATCCCTGTATTGATGAGCTTGATCGGTAATCTGGGACCAAGGAATAGAAAGGCTAATGCATTGATCCTTGTTCCTACCCGTGAACTTGCAAATCAGGTCAAGGAAGTCTTTAGATCATTTGCTTTGAACCTTCCTGAACGGATAAAAACTCTTGCTGTTTACGGAGGAGTATCAATAAATACACAAATGCAGGCTCTTCAGGGAGTACATGTATTAGTGGCTACACCCGGTAGACTCATCGAATTGATAGAATCAAATGCAGTTGAGATCTTCGATATAGATACTCTGGTATTGGATGAAGCTGACAAGATCCTTGATCTTGGCTTTAAAGATGAGATTGACAAGATACTTGCTCTATTGCCGAAAAAGAGACAGAATTTATTATTTTCAGCTACTCTGACAGAAAATGTTGAAGATCTTAACAGAGTTCTGTTGAACGACCCTGTAGTAATTAAAATAGAAGCTGATAAATTTGATATAGAGCTGATCGAACAAAAAGCTTATCTGGTCGATGCAAACAAAAAAGGCCTTCTGTTAAGACATTTAATCAATAAAGAAAATATGGACAATGTTCTTGTTTTTACTTCTTCGACCAAGAAGGCGGATAATTTAGCTGAAAAACTCTTCAAAAATGGAATAATAGCAGCTTCAACACACGGTAAAAAAAGTCAGACAGCAAGAACGTTAGCATTAACGAATTTCAAATCAGGATATATTCAGGTTTTAGTTGCAACCGATCTCCTTTCAAGAGGAATTGATATAGACTCTTTACCTCATGTAATAAATTTCGATCTTCCACGTTCGCCAAAGGATTATGTTCACCGTATCGGAAGAACGGGTCGTGCAGAAACTAAAGGAGTGGCTATTTCAATATTGACTACTGATGATCTGCACCATTTCAAAGTTATCCAGAAGAAGATGGGCAGCAGAGTAAACGTTATTGATGCAAATGAAATGGTTTAGATCTCATTTAAAAATATCTTAAGACCAAATAAATATAGGATACCAGTAGAGAAAATAGCGTAAGCGGTATGCTGTACTTTAAAAATGATAAAAAACCGATCCTCGAACCTGACTTTTCAGCAAAATTCGCAACAATTATATTTGCAGATGCACCGATCAACGTTCCGTTCCCACCTAAACAAGCTCCCAGGGATAATGCCCACCAGATAGGCTCAATTGCTTCCTTTCCTGCAACTGTTCCCACATCATTAACAAGAGGGATCGTTGTAGCTACAAAAGGTATGTTGTCCACTATCGCTGAGAATATACCCGAGAACCAGATCATGATCTTTGCTGTAAACTGCACATCACCATGAGTAAAATTAAGCATCTCTGTGCTGATCAATTTTATTACACCTGTTTCCACCAGAGCTCCAACCATTATAAATAACCCGATAAAGAAAGATATACCCGACCATTCAACTTCTTTCAATATCTCCTCAGTATCTACCCCGCTGAAGATCATAAGAAAAGCTGCACCGCTAATAGCTATACTTGCTGCTTCAAGATCAACAAATCCGTGTATCATAAAACCTATAATTACACCGGCAAAGATTATCAGAGACCGTCTCAATAGTTTTTTATCCCTTATCATGTTATTTTCATTAAAATCCATTATTCTTGCACGGTTTTTGTTTGTTACTGTCATCGATCCTTTAAAAATAAATATGAATAACAGAGCAAAAATGATCATGAGAATCAACACAATAGGACCGACATTTATCAGAAAATCAAGAAAAGAAAGTCCGGCTGCACTGCCTATCATAATATTCGGCGGATCTCCAATGAGTGTTGCTGTTCCGCCTATGTTTGATGCAAATATCTGGACTATCAAAAAGGGCATTGGAGAGATTTCGAGCTCTTTTGCCAAAAGGATCGATACAGGTGCAATAAGAAGAACTGTTGTGATATTGTCAAGAAAAGCAGAGAATACAGCAGTGAGAAAGAAAAGGATCACCATTATTTTATACGGATTACCTTTAGCCATCTTTGCGAATTTAATTGCGATAAATTCAAAGATACCTGTCTTTTCCATTATCTTCACTAATACCATCATACTGATAAGTAAAAAGATCACATTCATATCAATATGCTCAAATGCTTTATCCTGAGAGATAATGTGAAAAATAAGCATTAGCGAAGCACCAAGAAGAGCTACAGATGTTTTGTTTATTTTTTCTGATGCTATAAAAATATATGCCAAAATAAAAATTGTTGCGGCTATTATCGGGGTCATTTTAAGCTCTTATTATTTTAGTTAATATATCATACATGGAAACAATTCCAACTATAGTTTTACTTTCATCCAAAACTGTCAAATGATGCCATTTTTCTTTTTTTAGTATAAATCCGAGTTCTATTATACTTGAATCAGATCTGATCACCTTCTTTGTATCTTTCTTAAATATGTCCTGGACCAAAAAGGTAGATTCCTTGTTTATGAATTCCTCAAAAGTTTTCAGGTTGTTCAGAAAAGAAAGATTATTCATATTGAACAGATATGAAGGATAGGCTATATCAAGAATATCCAAAAGATCTATCTTGCCCAGATATTTATTATTTTCATCGGCTACAGGAAAAAATTTAAGCTGATATTCTTTCATTTTATTCACAACATCAGAAATCTTATCTTCAGGAGTAACTGTTATTACATCCTTTGACATTATCTCTGATACTTTAACCTGTTCGTTTAGACGTATATCAGAAATTTCAATAATCTTAAATATTTCTTCCCGGTGTTTTATGATCGGGAACTGATCTACATTTTTACTTATTATATTAAGCAATCCGGCAACTGATTTTAAGTACATATTTGAACCGGTATTGCTTGTCAGAATTATGAAAAAATAACTTGCTTCTCCATTTCCAAATTTTATCGGGTTTTGTGTTTTTGCTATTACAATAATAAGGTCATCAAAACCATCAATTCTTCCGTGAGGAATAGCTGTTGCACCGGGAAATACTTCATAACCAAGCTCATACCGTTTATGGAATGCTTCTTTTATCTCTTCTTTATCCAAACCAAATTCAAGCGAAATTAGATCAGCCGCTTTTTTGAAAAGCATATCATGATCAGTAATATGAGGATCATCCCATATTGTAAGTTCCTGACTTATCAGGTTGCATAATTTCATAATTCACCTCACTATTTTACAATGGATCATTTATCAGTTGAATAATACATACTTGTTGGCAATAAAAAAAATAAAAATAATAATAATTGTAAAACTACGGATGTTAATTGTAAATTTAATCAATGAACCTGAATAAAGTTAAAATATCAGAAGTCCGCGATATCGGACCCAAACGGGAGATAGTTTTAAATTATGCAGGTATCTTCTCTGTTTCCGATCTTTTACATTATTATCCCCGAAGACACCTTGACAGGCAGACTATTCAGACTATCGGCACTATACAGGATGGAATGGGGGAAGTAACTCTGATCGCTACTTTGTTCGAATCAATGAAGATACCAGGAAAGAACAGACAGACGAGATTAAAAGCCTCTTTCTCTGATAACACAGGAATATTGAACTGTAACTGGTTCCGTGGTGGTGAATATATTGTCAATAAACTTATAACTGGTGAAGAGTACATAATATCCGGTGTTCCGAAATACTTCGGAGGGTGGACGATTGATCATCCTGTGCTGGAAATGATCGACAGTGAAAAAGGTTCAGCAACACTTAATCAGGGAAGAATAATTCCCCTCTACCCTCTTTCCGGTGAACTTACCAAAAACAGTATTGACAGTAGAACTTTAAGAAAATTGATCAGGAACGCACTCGATCAGTTCTCAGAGTTCATCGAAGACCTAACTCCTGTGAATATACGGAAAGAACATAACCTTCCTGATCTCAAAACAGCTATAAATTTGATACATTTCCCTGAAGATAATGTTTCTAAGAATACAGCTTTGAATCGCTTAAAATTTGATGAATTATTCCATCTTCAGCTTATCATGGCAAAAAGAAGAGCAAATGTAAAACTAATACCAAAGAAGAATAAAATTAAGAGCAGTGGAAAACTTCTGAAGGCTGTTTATGAAAAATTACCTTTTGAACTTACTGAAGCTCAGAAAAAAGTTATCAGAGAGATATATGAGGATTTGAAAAGTGATAAACTGATGAACAGAATGCTTCAAGGGGACGTAGGTTCCGGTAAGACCGTTGTAGCTTTACTTTCAATGCTTATGATGATAGATAACGGATTTCAGGCTGCTATCATGGCACCTACTGAGATATTGGCTGAACAGCATTATCTCGGTTTTCATAAATTCTGTGAGGAACTCGGGCTGAAGATAACTTTATTACTTGGTAAGACAAAAAAAAGTGATAAAGAAGAAGTTCTCTCCGACATTAAATCCGGCAAAAGTAATATTATCATTGGTACACATGCTATTATCCAGAAAGATGTGAAATTCCACAAACTCGGATTAGTGGTCATAGACGAGCAGCATCGCTTTGGAGTGATGCAGCGGGGTGATCTTATAGAAAAAGCGAAAGAAGCTCCAAATCTGCTCGTTATGACAGCGACACCGATCCCGAGAACACTTTCACTGTCGCTTTACGGTGATCTCGACATATCTATCATAGATTCACTTCCTGCAGGTAGAAAACCGATCAAGACTGCCAAACGAACAGAGAACGACCTGCTCAAAGTTTATAAATTCATTGACGAAGAAATATCCAAAGGTCATCAGGCATATATTGTTTATCCTTTGATAGAGAAAAGTAAAAAGCTTGATATTCAGGCTGCTGAGGAAGGATTTAAATATCTCTCTGAGGAGGAATTCCCTAAAAGAAATCTGGCTATGCTGCATGGTAAGATGAAGAATGCTGAGAAAGACGGAGTGATGCAGGCTTTTAAAAATAAAGATATCGATATCTTAGTTTCAACTACGGTTGTTGAAGTTGGTGTTGATGTTCCGAATGCCACTGTTATGCTTATCATGCACTGTGAAAGATTCGGATTGTCTCAGTTACATCAGCTTAGAGGTCGAGTCGGTCGTGGTAAAGATCAATCCTATTGTATCCTACATGTCGGTAATAAAGTACCTGATGATACTAGTGAGAGAGTTAAAGTCATGGTGTCAACAACAGATGGATTTAAGATCAGTGAAGAAGATTTTAAGCTTAGAGGACCGGGTGAATTCCTTGGTGAAAAGCAAAGTGGAATGCCTGAATTGAAACTTGCAAGTTTGCTCTATGATGTAAAGCTTATGGCTTTAGCCAGAAAAAGCGCGTTCAAGCTTATCGCAGAAGATAATATTCTAAAGAATTATCCAGATCTGCGGGATTTCATGAATAAGAAGTTTGAAGATAAGATTAAGTTCCTTGATTACTCGTAATCAAGAAAAATTGAGAATTGAAAGTTGAAAATGGAAAATGTAGGGGCGTAATTTATTACGCCCGGATAACAATATTGTCAATTATGATACATATGTTTAGGGCGTTATGAATAACGCCCCTACATTGAAAAATAACCGTCATTCTTCCCGAAAATCGGGAGGAATCCAGGAGTAATAAAGAAATAGGATATCGAAAATTTGTACGAATATAATGAAGAAGACTTTGAAGAAAGACCGTCAGTTTCTGAGGAACAGATCTCAAAAAAGAAAGTCATTATCTTATCTATCGGAAAAACTTTTGCAGGCATAGCTACTTTTCTAATAGTTCTCAACCTGCTTACCCCTACTCCTACCCTGCCATTAAAAATAGTAGCTCAAAAAACTGCTTCCACCATAGCGGAATATACTGAAACTTATTACACCCAAACAGGATCATTGCGTTTTATAAACACCAGATATGTTTACGGTGAAAAGATTATTTATAATAATGAAAATTTTCTTGAGTTACCTGAAGATTATAACTGTGTGATACTGGACAGCACTGTCGTAGTTGAACATAAAAAGGGGATCAAAGCTGAAGTAAGGTGGAGATGATGTTAAAAATAAAAATAAGAAGTTAGAGGTTATTTTTTAATTTTCTCAAAACTCCATCCATATTATTCTTAACATCTATATCAGTTACTCTAAGCACTTTCAAACCTAGACTTTCAAGGTACTTCTGACTTTGATGATCATATTCCTGCTTATTTTTATGACTAGAACCGTCAACTTCTATTACAAGTCCAAGAGTTGCATTAAAAAAAGGGCGTCCTTAAACGCCCTTAAATTCCCACCGGTCGAACACATAGGTTCGACCCTACAGTATTATTATTTCGCGACAATATAATAGAACAACTTAGCTTGATCAGCTGGAACTGTATATTGATTAGTCCCTACTGAAGCAGCAAGAGTAAATGTGCCATATGGATCATCAGAAGAATATACATCATATCCCGTCGCACCTGCTGAAACATCCCAGTCTATGATAAGATTGCTTCCAGAAATAGTTGTTACTACATTGGCTGGTGCATCAGGATCATTTGCTACAGGGAAAGTTACCACTCTAAAGTAATCAATGATAAGATGTCCAAGCTGGTCGTCGTTAAGAACTCTTAGCTTAATGTTATTCGATGTATCGTCAACTTTATAAGCAAATTCATTATACGAATTGACCTGATATGACTGACTTGTAACATTTGAAAAAGCTTCGCCATCAACAGATTTCTGTAACCAGAAAGTTGAAGGAGAACCTTCACTGTTTAAAGTTCTGTACTGAAAGATCACAGAATCAACTCCATTCAAAGCTGGTGTTGTAAGTGATGAGTTAGGTGTGTCATCATTTAACCTTAGTGCATAAGTTCCTTCATATGCCGGAGGATTAGTAGTTTCTAAGTAAATACTTACAAGATCCCAATCTCCTGTTCCGTAAGTAACTGTGCCAGTATAATAGCTCCCAAAAGCTGTTCCATCTTCAAATCTTTCGATCCATCCCTCTCCTCCACCTGTACCACCTGAGTTGATAATAAAATCAACAGTAGTATCTGTAGCAATAGGATTTCCTGCACTATCTTCAACATTATTTATTGTAAGCTGATAATTCACATCTTCCACAAATGGTGAGAACGATAATACTACCTTAGTAAAATCACCCAGGTAACCCAGAACCGCAGTGTCAGGATTTCCTACAGCATTATCAAGCACGTAATTAGTTGCCAATTGAGCTGTCATAGGATCAAGAAGTTCATCAAAATCTAATATTATATCTGATCCGTTAGCTATCTCATGACCTGTTATCGTAGGTGGAGTTGTATCTCCTACAGGTCCGGAAAAAGTTACTACTTTGAACTGATCAACAATTAGATGTCCTGCCTGATCATCATTCAAAACTCTGAGTAATATATTATCCGAGGAATCGTTTACTTTATAAGCGAACTGAGCGTAGGTATTATTTTGATATGACTGACTTGTAACATTTGAAAAAGCTCCTCCATCAACTGACTTCTGTAACCAGAATGTTGAAGCTGAACCTTCCTGATTTAAAGCTCGGTAGTAAAAGATAACTGAATCGACCCCATTAATTACCGGAGTAGTGATCGAAGAATTTGCAGTATCATCATTCATCCTGACCGCGTGATCTCCTTCATATGCTTCAGAAGCAGGTTCAAGGTAAACACTGAGAAGGTCCCAATCCCCTGTCGGATAAGTTCCTGTACCTGTATAATAGCTTGAAAAAGTTGCATCCTCAAAATATTCGATCCAACCCTCACTCCCGCTAGCAGAAATAATAAAATCAACGGTAGTATTTGTTGCTATTGAATTTGATGCAGTGTCTTCAACATTATTTATTGTAAGCTGATAACTAACATCTTCCATTATTAATGCGAAAGTCAAAACTACTTTAGTAGAATCTCCAAGATATCCTAAAGTTGCTGAGACTGGATTACCTAAACCATTATCAACAACGTAATTACTTACTAATTGTGAGGTTATAGGATCTAAATCTTCACTGAACTCGAGAACTAATTTAGTACTATCAACTATTGTATGACTCAAAACAGTCGGAGGAGTTTCATCAAAACCGTCACTGTTATATATAGTGATCGTTATTTGACTGCTCGGACCAATAATAATATCAGGATTTGAAGTTGTAAGATTATCTAATGTAAGTGTTATAGTTTCAAAATCTTCGGGTATAAGATCATCCTCTATCGTAAGTACAGCAGACTGGTTCCCGGTTGAACTTGCAGGGAAAAAGACACTTGTAGATGAGATCGTATAATCATCAGGATCAGTTGCGCTACCTGTTATAAGCAGATTTGCAGTTACAGCATCAGGTATTGCTTCCGATATTGATAAATTCACTGTTAGAGTACCTATATTCTCTTCAATCTGCTGAGATGCTGTAACAAAGTTTAATGAAGGAACAGGATTTCCTCCCCAGATCTGATATACATAGTTTGGATTATCTATGAAAGGATTACGGTTGTGCTGGACATCATCATAGATGATATTATTTCTGTCGATCTCCTTCTGTGAAACAGGGTCATTTGTATGCCAGTCTATAAGCATATTTAAAGCCCAGTCTGTAAAAACTTTGTCTGATGAACCGTCAAGCATATCTGACCCCGGCCATCCGGAGATAACATCTTCGTATCTTGTAGCCATATAGAAATATGATCTTGCAAAATCACCCTTAAATTCATCTATAGGTTCAAAAACCGTACCCGTATATCCCGTATAAGAAGAAGAACCAACTTTTGAACCATTTTGGGAGGTCCAGGACGCAGAACCAACCTCTCCGAAAGGATAATTACTTCTTCTTCCATTGACATATCCGTCTGTCAGATATAAATGGAATATATCCGAGTACATCGGTGAGGCATCGTTGAACCAGCTTTTCGGGAAACTGTGCTCCCTGTTGTAACAGCTTCCTTCGCCGGTATATGAACCACACTGATCAGATACGAATGACCAGTTGTATGGATCAGACATATCCGGATCCTCTGAATACATATCCAGTGGACTACCATCGTTCTCATAGTAATGATCAACATCTGTACTCTGAAAATGAGTCCAAAGAGCATCGTAAGATACTACAGTATGATCATCAATGATATTATGAAGCTGTGTTTTAAGAGTATATCCAGAACCTGTTGCAGTATCATAGTAACCCGCAGGTATATCTGCCACTGCATTGTAAGTAAAAAGCAGTACCGATAATATTGATACGATTAATTTGGTCTTCATAAACACTCCTCTCCTTATTGTTTAAATAAATAATATATCCTACATACCGACCACTTGCAATAATATTAATCATGATTTCTATGTGATACGGGCTCCCTGTTTTTTATCATTTTCTTTTAAGCTCATTTTTCGTATAATTCATACTCTGAAATAACCGGGGCATAAATGTAATGAAAAAATACCTTTTGAAAATACCCGTCATTATTGCTTTCATCATTGTATTCATTCTTGCAAGAGAAGAAGTAAGCGAAAAATTCGATTTCGAAGCGAATAAGAATCTGATCGATCTTGTGAAAGAAAAAATTCCAGCTGCAAGTTCAATTGAGAAGGCAAATTACCCTACGAAATGGTCAAAGATTTTAGATAAAGACGGTAGCCAGATTGGAAATTTCATCCTGTCTTCCCCGTTCTGTGATGAAATAAGAGGTTACGGTGGAAATATCCCGGTAGCTATTATAGCTGACACGGATGAAAATATCCTTGGACTCGGACTATTGAATAACAGAGAAACACCTGCATGGATATCAGGATTGCAAAATGTGAAGTTCTTTGATTCATGGAACGGTAAGAATATTGAAGAACTTAAGGATCATAAAGTAGACGTGATTTCCGGAGCAACTATTACAACCCGTTCTGTCATCAAAATGATAGACAAAAGGATATCCATTTTCACAGGTCAGACAGAGTATATTTCAGGAGTAAATAAAAACGAAATAAGCTTTCTTGACCATAATGTTTCAATTGTGTTATATTTAATTCTAATATTATCAATAACAGCAATTTTTGTAAATAAATTAAATAAGTATAAATTTATAATACAAATATTATCTATTATATTCTTTGGAATAATATCAGGTAATTTTATATCAATGTATTTTTTAGAGAGTTTATCTATCCATGGACTATCAATTTTTACCACTTATATTACACTATTTTTACTTGCTGTAAGTGTCCTGATCCCACTGGTTTTCAACAAGCATTTATACTGCCGTTACATCTGCCCTTTCGGAAATACTCAGGCACTACTTGGTAAATTACCGATTAAAAAGATAAAATTGAATGGAAAGATCATCAAATTATTAAGAACGATACGATTATTGATATTCATATCTATCATAATAATTGTTAGTACCACATTAAAAATAAACCTTTCTGAAGTAGAACCTTTTACAATATTTCTTTTCTCTTCAGCAACAATGACAGTAATGATTGGAAGTGGAGTTATTTTTATTGTTTCACTGTTCGTAAAAAAACCGTGGTGCCTTTATCTCTGCCCCACCGGGCAATTCTTTGATCTGCTGAAAGATGGGGTGAAAATAAAAAAGTAAGGGCGTTATTCATAACGCCCGTATAATACCAATCATCATGTGATATGTAAAGTTTCGGGCGTAATAAATTATGCCCCTACTTCTAACTTCTAACTTCTAACTTCTAACTTCTAACTTCTAACTTCTAACTTCTAACTTCTAACTTCTAACTTCTAACTTC
>JAFGVM010000066.1 GCA_016937995.1 Candidatus Delongbacteria bacterium | reverse complement strand
TTTGTCAAGTAATTTGTAAATATTTTTTTGATTTTTTTTCGCCTAATGTTTTTAGGCTCAATTCCTATGATCCCCAACGTACTTTAGACTCTAATTCCATAAAGTCTATTCCCGGATCATTCACTATATTTAAAATGTTTTCTATGTGTTTTCTTATTTCTTTTGATCAAGGTTGATCATTTTTATACCGTCTAATTTATAGTCTTTATCTTCAATTTTTGTTATTTCTTTCATTTCATTCAAAGTTTCTTTTATTCTGTACGACTGCTCTTTTATAATTTCAAGATTTTTTTGAAATTTGGAATCTTCAGGCAAAAAAGATGAAAGGATCGTAGCTCTTCCAATTATAACTCCGAGAGGAGTATTGATTTGATCATTCGCTGTAACAGCTGCTTTCGTGATAGATTCTAGAGCATTTTTTGCCAATCTTTCATTTTCATATTTTTCTACTTCTGTCATATCCTTGTTTATTATGATAGAACTGGATATTTTTCCATTCTCAGTAATATGTGTTATCGTTGCGGAAAAATGGATCTTTATTCCATCAATATTTTTTATATAGCAAGAAATATTCGAAGCGTTTTTACCCCCCAAAATAGCTTCTTCAATTTTTTTAAATGACTCACTTTCATAAAACTGACTTAAATGCATTCCTTTTATGTTTTTTGAATTCATACCGAGCAATTTCAGAGCAATGTTTGATTTCTGAATAATAAGGTCCTGGTTCACAGTTATCAGGATCTCACCTACATTATCTATTATCTTTTCAACGAAACTTTTTTCATATTCCAACTCGCTAGTTCTCTCTTGAACCTGCTTTTCAAGAGTTAAAGCATATCTCTTATTCTCTTCAAGAAGATCTAAATTTTCTAAGGCTACAGCACACTGATTACCAAAAAATTTTAAAATTTCTCCTGATTCTGAATTGAAAATTCCGGGAATTGTTCTATTTTCAACATAAATAATACCTATGACCACATCTTCTTTTATCATAGGAACGCACATGATAGATTTTAACTTAAGATTGATAATACTTCTTTTCACCTCATATTCCTGGTCCTTCAGCGCATCCTTGACTATGATGACTTCTTTATCACTGATAACCTTATTTATAACAGTTGACGATATTTCTTTTAAAGAATCTTCAGGTGATTCTGAATCCATTTTGAGAGCATATGAAACTTCAAGCTCATTATTGTCTCCGATCAATATAAGATATCCTCTCTCTGCTCCAGTTAATCTTATGGACTTTGAAATTATGAGATCAAATATTTCATCTTTATTGTAAGTTGTCATTAATTTTTCAGTTACACTCAATACCTCCTGCAGTTTTTTATTTGCAGTTTCTTCATGAGTAGGAACCACACTCCTCAGATCTTCAATTTCAGCAATATTATTGAAGAAACTTTCTTCACTGCTTATGGAAAAGATATCGCTGTCACTGGCACTTATTTTTCTCTTCTCATCTCTTACGTCATTCACATTATACCTTCTTGATATGTAAGTTTGATTTTTTTTCAATTCTTGCTTTTATTTTTTTAAGCAGATTCATCGCTGCTTCTTTTTCATTTGGAATGGAGCCGTTTATTATTGAGTCAACGATCTCTTTCTTTATCTGCCCGATAATAGGACCTTCATTTATGGAAAACTCGTTCATAATGTCTATACCATTGACCGGTGGTTTAAAGTTCCTCAGTTTATCCTTCTCTTCAACAACTATTAATTTTTCGGAAAGTTTATCGAAATTATCAAGGTAATTATTTAATTTTTTTTTGTTCGATGTAGTGATATCCGCTCTGCATAAAAGCATTAGATCATCAACTAACTCCCCACCTTCGAATAAAAATCTTCTAACTCCTGAATCTGTAACTTCCTCTTTTGTCAAGGATATGGGTCTATGGTGTAGGTTTATCATCTTTGAAACGTATTCTGTAATATCATTTGGCCACTTCAGTCTTTTTGCGATCTCAGTAAAAATCTTTACTCCAACATCATCATGACCGTGGAATGTCCAACCTACACCCTTCTTGAAGTATTTTGATTTTGGTTTGCCAATATCATGCATAAGTGCAGACAATCTAAGTTTTAGGCTCTTTGTTATCTTTGAGATGTTATTTAAAACTTTCAGAGTATGAATAAAGTTGTCTTTATGCCCTGTGCCATCTAAAATTTCTATTCCTTTCAGCTGTGACAGTTCAGGCAAAATTGTTTCAAGTAATCCTGCTTGGTCGAGTAAATAAATACCTTTCACAGGATAATCAGACAGCAGTATCTTAAAAAATTCATCACTAATTCTTTCTTCGGACACAATATCCAACCTGCTTGCGTTCCTTTTTATCGCTTCAAAAGACTCTTTTTCTATTTTAAAATTAAACCTTGAAGCAAATCTAACGGCTCTAAGCATTCTTAATGGATCATCAGAATAAGTAATATCAGGGTCTAAAGGGGTTCTAATTATTCTGCTTTTGATATCCTCTATACCGTTAAACAAATTTATGATGTTTTCCCTGTCATTTAAATCAATAGCAAGTGTGTTTATCGTAAAATCTCTTCTTTTTAGGTCTTCAGGCAAATTACTCTTTTCAACCTCAGGATTTCTTGAATTTTCTAAATAACTTTCTTTTCTTGCAGTTACAAACTCCAAATCATATTCTTTATAGCTTAATTTCGAGGTTTGGAATTTGGGAAATTCAACAACTTTTTTTCTATTTAATCTTTTCGCAACTATTCTCGCAAATTGTAAAGAATCTCCTTCCACAACGAAATCAATATCGTTTGATCGTCTATCCAACATAATATCACGAACATAACCTCCGACTAAAAATACTTTAACGTTTTCCTGCAGAGCTATGTCGCTTATTATCTCAAATATGTTTTCATCATCCGCTATACTCATGTAGGAGTAAAGTACGAAATTAATACCTACATTGTCAAGTTAAGTAAGGCTTAATTTTGACTTCAAATTTTATTCTAGAGCAAACATGGCAAAAGTATATATTTTTTACTTGACAAGCTTGACTGCTCTTGTTAAATTGTATCGAAATGAGAGCTTTCATTATGGAGCAAGCTTTCATTTATTAATGTATGATATAATATTAATATAGCGAAAACGGAGATCTTATGAAGAAGTTAACAGCTTTTGCCTTTGTTGCACTGTTTGTGATTATGGCAAATGCTCAACTTGAGAACGGAATGTCCCTAAGAACGAGATCAGAGATGTACAACATGACGGACTCGAATGGCAACCTATCTATCTATTACGATTCTCAGCCATGGCAAAGACTTGTTGATCTAAGGTTCAAACCATGGATCAGCTACAGAAAAAATAACTACATTTCAGCCAAGGCGATCTTTGAGATCGGCGACATACAGTTTGGAGATAGTATTTCCGGTGGTGGTCTTGGAACTGACGGAGTAAACATTGAAACAAAGAATCTTTATTTGGAAATTACCCCTAACAAAGATAATAAAGTCATCCTAGGTCTGCAACCATACAGGGACTTTCACAGAGTAATATTAGATTCTGATCTTGCCGGTATTTCTTGGTCAAATGTTTACAGAGAAAAATTCACTTCCAAACTTGCTTGGTTTGTACCTGTTGATGATAATGAGGATATTATTGATGGGGCAACCTATAGTTTTGGAAATTCTGTATTGATTGGTGACTTTAACTATGACATCGATAAAAATATGAAAGTTGGTTTTAACTCTTTATCAGAATTTGTAAGAGAAAAGACTGCTGATCCTAATATTCATGAAACATCAATAAACTTGTGGTTTGCACCATATTTCTCAGGAACTTTCAATAATTTCCACATAGAAACTGTATTGGCTGCAACCAATAAACGTCCTGACCTTGACATAATAAGCGGTTCTGAAGAGGATTTTGGTGCTGAATCTACAGGAATTCTTTTCAGTCTAAAGACAAATTATAAAATTGATAGTAAAACTTGTGCAAGATTCAATTTCTTGTTCAGAGATGGTGACAGCTCATCAGAAGGTGGATATGATACTTATTTCGGTTATCAAAATGTAACTTACTATGAAACTGGATTAGAAATACTTACAGAGACAGGATATGGAATGAACAATATCGGTAACAATGTTTTCAGTCCAATAAGCAGTTTCAATACTGTCGGTATAATCCTTCCTTCGATTTTCTTTGACTATAAGATCAAAGAGGGAATCAAACTTACATTCGGAGCAGGACATGCAACTACTCCAGTTGAATTGCTTATCTTGGGAAGTGACGGTATGTATAGACCTGAATCTTGGATTGGAACTGAAGTAGATCTTAAAGCTGACATTAAGCTATATGAAAAAGTTTCGTTTCTTCCATATTTAGCTGTTATGTTCCCTGGTGAGTGGTACGATTACTCAGGTGAAGCGGATATGTTCTTCAAAGTTGGAATGACGTTGAAAACAAATCTTTAGCGATATAAAAAAATCTAAAATAAAAAGGAAAACACTATGAAAAAGCTTCTTTCAATCTTGATACTGGTGTCATTAGCGATGGCTTTTGCTCAAATAAAATTCGGAATGAATATGAGAGTACGTTCTGAATTGCAAAATTTGAACTCAACCGATGCTGACACACAGATCTACGACAAAAAAGCCGACCTGAGATTCAGACCGTTCGTTGACTATAATATCAATGATAATCTGATTGTTAAAGCGGTATTTGAAGTTGGTGATATTCAGTTTGGTACAAATCCAAGCGCTGATCTAGGTACAGATGGAATAAATACCGAAACAAAAAACCTCTACCTGAGCATCATTCCTAACGAAGACCACAAGATTACAATCGGACTTCTTCCTTACCAAGATCCTCATGGATTCATTTTCAATGCTGATGTTGCAGGTATCCTATGGAATGGAAGGTTCAATAAGTATAATGTTGATCTTGGTTGGTTCGCACCTTATGATCTTGATGAAGTAAACATTAACGAGAATACTTATAGCTATGGTACAACTTTCTTCGCACTTGGATTAACTTATGATCTAAACGAAAAAGTCACTCTTGGTTTATCTAATTATTTAGTTTTTACAAGAGAAGAGTACAATATCCCGGTTTTGACTGTTAACAGAGATGAAGTTAGCATCTTTGTAGCACCAAGAGTCATAGGCAACTATGGTAAAATCAAATTCGATGCTCAATTTGTTGTAAACAACAGATATTACGATTACGATGTTATTGATGGTGATCCTGCTACTTTCAGCCAGCCACATGATCCGGATAAAACCGGAACTGGTTTTAGTCTGAAATCATCATTTGAAGTAGACAGCAAATTATCATTAAGGGCAAACTTTTTATACCGAGGATGTCAAACAATGTATGAAAATTTTGAAACTTACGCACCATTCTACGATACAGGTTTAGAAATTATAAACCAGACTCCTGATGGAATTGCAGAAAGGAATCCAATGGATTTCGACCTGTACCAAGAACTCGGTGTAGCTCTTCCTTCAGTATTTGTTGACTATAAGTTAAAAGACAACTTGACATTAACCGGTGGTCTTGGTGTGTTCATGTTCGACCAGAATTATGGTAAAGTATCTGATGCAATGTATCAGGGAACGGAATTCGATCTTAAAGCAAAGATAACAATGTATGAAAGCCTTGATATTATTCCTTACATGGCATTCTTCTTACCTGACGTAGGTTACGCAAGAGTAATGGACCTATCAAATCAGGATCATCCTGAAGATATGATTATGAAACTGGGAACAACTTTAAAGTACTGTTTCTAATGATAATGACTAATAAAAAAAAGCGGATTAATATCCGCTTTTTTTATTGTGTTATGTAATATCTTTATAATATTTTTCTCAATGTTCCTAATCCTACTTTATCATTTCCCCATGGAATAATTTTTATCACAACTTCCATATCGCAGGAATTCCCATTTTTATCTTTAAATTTTCTGTTTTCAATAATATATCCGTAAGTAATTAAATTTTTTATGTAGTTTTTCCTGTCAGAATTTTTCATTTCATCCAGCAACAATGAAAATATACTCTTTCCTATTACATTATTTCTATTATACCCCAAATTCTTTTTTATTGCCTGGTTAACATTAATTATCGAAGTATCCTTTAAGTCAAATACAAATATTACATCTAGCAATTCATGAAAAATTGTAGATAGATTCTCCTCAGACTGTCTAATTTCCTCCTGAATTATTTTCTCTTTTTTTGTCTTATGAGATTCATCTATAACTTTGACTATTGATGGCAAAAGTTTATAAAGCTTTTCTTTGTGTATATAATCACTTGCACCATATTTTAGTATTTTTATAGCATCTTCCTCATCAAGAACACCAGCTAATATTATCAGAGGAATATTGGAATTACTTTCATTGATCATAGATAAAATATCATAACTATCCATATCGGGCAAATTATTATCTGCTATAATGACATCATAATTCATTGTCCTTAAAGCAGTCTTAAATTCATATTTATTTTTTACATGTGTTAAATTGAATTTAAAGTTCCCTTCTGCGATTGTCATTCTAATAATATCCACATCTAAATCATCATCTTCTAGATATAAGATAGATATTGTACCAACCTTTTTCATTTTTTCTCAATATTTAATTTCATCTATAAAAATATCTGAAAAGAAATCTTAATATTTATATTTATTTAAATTTTATAATTTATGACGTTTGTAATATAAATACGATTTTGAATAAAATCAATATTATAATAAACACTCAAAGGGTGATAGATTATCAATCACTCTTATTTGCTCTTTTAGTTGATCTTCGAATAAAAATTATACCGGCCGTAAAAATACATACATTTAATAACGACATGAACATTATTGGAAAATCTCCAGAAGGTATATCTTTGATTTTATCAAGCGATATCTTATTTATGAACAATACTATCTCGTCATAGATAGAATATCCTATCAGCAGAGTTCCTATGATACTGTTTTTGTTAAATTTAAACATCAGGGTTTTTTCGCAAAGTATGTATTTTCTAAGACGAGTGATAAGAGTAAAAGAATAATACCCGGAAGAAGAAACTGTTCGAATTTTTCATTGAATCTTTTATAGGATTTTATCTTTATTTTTGTTTTTTCAAGTTTGTCTATCTCTTCGTATATTTTTTCTAACTTCTCTTTATCCTGAGCTCTAAAATATTTACCACCGGTTGTTTCAGCAATACTAACCATCATTTCTTCATCTATTTTAAAATCTATCTCTCTCAATCTTGTATTGCCGAACATATCTTTAAATGGATAAGGAGCTCTATCTTTCCCAATTCCAATAGAGTATATCCTTATACCTAAGGCTTCTGCTGCCTGTGCTGCAGTTTCTGGTTCGATCTCACCTTTATTGTTTTCTCCATCAGTAAGCAATATTATAACTTTACTTTTAGATTTGCTTTCTTTCAGTCTGTTAATTGAATTAATTATTGCCGTACCTATAGCAGTTCCATCTTCAATAATACCCATTTTGATTTTATCCGATAGCTCATAAAGAATATTATAATCTGTAGTTAAAGGACATTGAGTATATGATTCACCTGCGAATACAACAAAACCTATTCTATCATTCTGCCTTCCCTTAATAAACTCTTTTGCAACCTCCAACGATGCTCTAAATCTATCAGGTTTAAAATCTTGCGCCAGCATTGAAGTGGAGATATCAAGAGCTATTACTATATCAATACCTTCCGTTATTGTCTCTGAAGATTCTGAGGTTGATTGTGGTCTTGCTAATGCAAAAATGAACAATGTAATGGCAGCTAATTTTATAATGTCCGGTAACAAAATAACTCTTGTTCTAAGAGTTGGTTTTGAATTTTTCAGAGGTCTTATTGATGAATATCTTAAGCTTGGATATCTTCTTCTTGAAAAACGATATATCGTAGCAACTATGAGTACAAAAAACAGATAAAAATATTCAGGATTATTAAATTTAAACATTTTCTTTACTATCCTTATCCTTTAGGTTATCTACTAATTCGTATGCAAACTCAAGAAATCTTTTTAATTCTGCTTCTAACGGTATAAATTTAGCGAACTTTACGTAGTCGGTTATTTCAAGTAATTTATACATTCCCGCTAATATATCTTCATTTAGAATAAATCCTGATATTTTTTCTTTTAGTTCTTCGGTTGGTAATTCAGCCCCTGGAAACTTGTACCTATCCTCCAGAAATAATCTCGTTATCAATGATAATTCAGCTGCAAATTCCTTGAAATTTCCTTTTGATAAATAACTCTTTTGTTTTAATGCGTCTAATCTCTCAATGGCTTTAATATGAGCAGGTATTATAATGATCTTTTCTTCAGATAATAAGTGATCTCCATTTTTCTTCTTACGTTTTAAAAAATAATATACTGTTATAAATAGTGCTATCAGGAGTATAATAAAAGAAACAATGTACTTCTTCTCTGTTGCGGACAATTTATATTCCCATATATCTTTTATGGGGAGTATCATTTTTAAGGAATCTAAAGGTATCGTATTTTTCTTGCCCGTAGAATCAATATATGCAACATTCCCATTTAAAATTGATTTAACTATTATTTTAATAGAATCACTTCTGAATGTTTTTGTTTCATCTTTAAAAACATATGAGTAATCAAACGAAGGGAAATATACTTCCCCCGGGTTTCCGAAAGCTATATATTCATTATTAATGGTCTCAGTCGTTTTACCGTCAATTTCTTTTTTTGATATCTGAATAGAATTTAATAGTTCAAATTCCTCAGTTGAAAGGTTTTTAATTTGGGATATATCAATAATAGCATCGCTTGGATAAGTTAATTCTATTTTAAGATTTAACTTATCACCGGTTATTAATTCATAGCGGTCAGGAGTTACACCTATGCTCGAAAATAATCTTAACGAAAATATTATTGTAAAAAATATTAACCTTGAGTACATGTTTGCTAATTCCTACCCTTTCTTTTTTTGAAAAATCTTATGAATGACTCTATATATGGAGAATTCGTTTCAATTCTTATACTGTCTATTTTATTTTTCTTAAACATATTCTGTCTGAATTCTATCTTATTGGCAATATCGTTTTTGATCAATTCTCTGTTTTCATTTCTACTGAGATCAACAATTACTCTTTCTTCAGTCTCATTATCGAAAAATTCATACAATCCCGATTCAGGGAGTTCCTCTTCTAATTTATCAAAAATATCAATTGCTACAAGATCATGTTTTTTACTTACGATCTGTAAACCTTTCTCATAATTTTCATCCTCAAAATCTGAAATTAAAAATGCGATCGTTTTCTTTTTTTGTACTTTGTTAAAAAATACTAAAGCTTCCTCGATAGATGTTTTAGATGACTCAGGTTCAAAAAAAAGAAGTTCCCTGATCAATCTGAAGGCATGACTTCTTCCTTTTTGTGGTGGGATATATTTTTCTATTTTATCACTGAAAAGTATCATTCCAACCTTATCATTGTTCTTTACTGCACTGAAAGCCAGTAACGCACCAATTTCTGCGGCGATCTCACGTTTTAAATTTTCTCCCGAACCAAAATAACCACTTCCGGAAATATCAACTATCAGCATTAAAACCAGTTCTCTTTCTTCCTCAAATACTTTAACAAAAGGTTTTCTCATCCTGGCTGTAACATTCCAGTCAATATTCCTGATATCATCACCATAGGAATATTCTCTAACCTCGGAAAAATTCATACCACGACCTTTAAAAACACTGTGGTATTCTCCTCCAAAAAGTTCATTTATGATCTTTCTTGTCTTAATGTCAAGGTAGCGGACTTTCTTTAATATTTCTTTTTGTTTATCTTTTTTTTCCATTTTGCTCTACGGTATCTCAATAGTATCAAAAATTTTCTTTACAATATCTTCACTTGTTATCTCTTCAGCCTCAGCTTCATAAGTTACTCCTATCCTGTGTCGGAGTACATCCATTCCAATTGTTCTAATATCCTCTGGAGTTACAAATCCTCTTTTCTTCATAAATGCTTGTGCTTTAGAGGCCAATACAAGATATATGGAAGCTCTTGGTGAGGCAGCATACCCAATTAGAGGTTCAAGTTCCTTCAATCCGTATTTCTCCGGGGTTCTTGTTGCGTTCACAATATCTATTATATATTTTTCCACTTTTTCGTCAATATAGATCTCTTTTACTATCTCTCTCACTCTTTTTATTTCATCCCTTGTAATCACGGTTTTAATTTCAGGTTTTTCAGAGGAAGTGACCCTTCTCATTATTTCTAATTCCTCATTTGGGGTAGGATAAGTAATTTTTATTTTCATCATAAATCTATCAACTTGAGCTTCAGGTAGTGGATACGTTCCTTCTTGTTCTATAGGATTTTGAGTAGCCAACACTAAAAACGGTTCATCTAAATAAAAAGTATTTTCCCCAATGGTAACATGTTTTTCCTGCATAGCTTCAAGAAGTGCTGACTGAACTTTTGCAGGTGATCTGTTAATTTCATCTGCTAAAACTATATTAGCAAATATTGGACCTTTCTTGGTTTCAAATTTGTTTTCATTCTGGTTATAGATCATTGTTCCAATAAGATCTGCTGGTAAAAGATCCGGAGTAAACTGTAATCTTTGATATTTCACATCAACAGCTTTAGCTAAAGTTTTTACGGTTTCAGTTTTCGCAAGACCAGGAACTCCTTCAAGTAATATATGTCCACCAGTAAATAAACTGATCAATAATCTGTCCACCATATATTTTTGGCCCACGATCACTTTACCTATTTCCATAGATAAGATATCAAGAAATTTACTTTCTCTTTCTACTTTTTCTGTTATTTCTCTAATATCGCTGTTCATTTTACCACCTGTTTCGTTAATTTATTGATAGCACTTAAACTATGATTTTAATGTTTTTGTTCTAAACATTTTATAATTTAGTTTTTGAAGCAAATATGGCAGATTATTGTAAGTTCTGCCTAATATTTATATAATCTTTTAGAAATTTGTAAATTGATGAGCTTTAAATTTTTTATTAAAGAAAAACAAAATTCTAATATCGTTTTGTTTTTAAATAAGTTTCTTCCGTAAAGATGTATCTTTAGCTCGTACTTTAATTTTTTTAGTAATAAGTTCCTGTAAATTTCTAAACCCTTTCTATAATAAGCCCCGGAGGATAATGCTTCTTTTATTGCTGTAGCAGCATAATTACCACTTAACAACGCATTTCCTATACCTTCACCAGTTACAGGATCGATCAATGATGCTGAATCACCAATAAATAAATATCTATGTCCGTATAAATTATTTCTGTCAAATACCCTTTTAAATAATATTGGTAATTTCCAACCTTTTACATCATCAATTTGCTCTGCGTTATTGAACCTTACGGATATCTCAGGATGATTTGAAATTATTTGCTTAATCAGTGCTTTCAAATTGAGTTTATTTTTATTTACACACTCCCTCGTAGTATACACACCTACATTAGCTTTATTTCCTGGTAATTTAAATATCCAAAAATATCCCGGTAAAGTTTCATTGAGGAAATACATATCTATTAAATTGTCATTATGAAATCCTGATACATTTTTGAAATGACAGCTTATTCCAATATCTGATACTTTTCTATAGCTTGGATATTTGGTTCTCAGAATCGAATTTGCCCCGTCTGCTCCAACTATGAATTTTCCCACAAATGAACGGTCTTTACTATTTGCATAAACCTTATCCTTGTTGATCTTTATATCAGATATTTTGACATCTGTAAAAATATTAACATTATTACATTTTTTGACTTCATTTATCAAAAAATTATCAAAATCACTTCTTTCACATAATAAACCAGGAATATTATCTTTATCACTATGATCTTTGAAATTGAATTCCAGTATTTCTTTCTTTGGAGTGAAAACTCTCAGTCCGTAGGATTTAGTTGTACTTATAGAGTTGAGCAAATTTTCATATATATTTAATTCTTTCAACTGATTTAAAGCTCTTTCACTTAAGGCCCCACCACATACTTTTCTTCTTGGAAATGTTTCTTTGTCGATCAAAGCTATCTTGAGATCCGTCTTTGAAAGATGAAGAGCTAATGAACAGCCGGATGGACCGGCTCCTATGATCAGAATATCGTACTCCATAAAGTACTCCTTAAAAAAAACGGGCTAGTGTGAGAATCGAACTCACCCAAGACAGTATCAATGCCTCGCTTACGGATTTGAAGTCCGCGGGAGCCACCAGGTCTCCATCCAAGCCCATGCATAATCGCGTTTCTAATATATGCATTAATTAAATTCAAGTCAAGAATTTCAATTCTAAAAGAAATTTATTCTTTCGAAATCAATATAAATTTCTTTAATTGATATTATGTTATAACTAAAGAGATATGATATGAATACAAAATTATTTATTATCAGTTTTATTTTGATAATATTAAATAGTATGAGATCTCAAATAATTTTGACTGAGATCATGTTCGATACTGCTGGTGATGAAAACAATGATGAATTTATCGAAATATATAATAATTCAACTGATACGGTAGATCTAACTGGTTGGATGGTATCAGACGACGGGGAGATCGATCTTCTTATCAAATATAATGGTTTTGACAATATGATATTAAAACCTTACCAATATTGTGTAATAATGGACTCCTCGTATTATCTTAACAGCACTTATTATGAAGAATTGATACCCGACTCAATATTGAGAGTAATGATAAACGATGGTGCTATAGGTCAATATGGTTTGAGCAATTCATATGATGAGACAATAACTATATACGATAATGATTCAACGATTATATCTTTTTACACTTACTCTAGAGATCAGGAACAGGGTTACTCGGACGAAAGAGTTGATCTGAATGATAATATCTGGGATAATTCAAAAGTTTTAAACGGCACACCCGGATTCAAAAATTCAGTTTCATATTACGACTATGATCTAGAAATATCGTTATATGATATTTCAGGCAACTTACAACCTGGAGTTGATTTTGAGATCGATCTGATCGTTAAAAATCTTGGTTTAAACCCAATTGAAAATTTCAGATGCAATGCATACCATTCCGGTATCATTTATGATTATCATGATTTTAACGGTACGCTTCTCTCAGGGGATTCTGTTTTTGTATCATTCATAGATAATATTGAAACATCGGGCTCAGATACATTAGTATATGACATCGAAACGGACAATGATGAAAACCTTTCGAATAACTATCTTGATATACCAATTTACATTCGCTTTAATGATAGACCTATTGCTCTTAATGAATTCATGAAATATCCGAATAGTGATCAATGCGAATTTATTGAAATAGTTAACATATCTGGAGACAGTGTTTATCTAAATGATTTCGGTCTTACTGATAGCAACAAAGAAGTTGTGATAACTTTACCAGAAATATTTTTACAACCTGATGAATATTATGTCGTTGCTGAGAACGATCTGATCTATAATTTTCACTCTATTGATCTTTCAAAAATATATGTGAACAGCTCGCTGCCGTCACTAAACAACGATACTGACTGTATTTACATTTTAGATAAAATGCTCAGCACTATTGACAGCTTTTCTTATAGAGATCTAAATGATGATTATGGTATTTCAATAGAAAAAATAAATCCTGAATTTGATTCTTATATGTTAACTAATTGGGTGCTATCTGTCAATACAGCAACTCCAACAAAGGAGAATTCAGTATTTCAGGATCCTGAGGATGTCAGTGGGCATAATGAATTCACTTTATATCCAAAGACCGTTACTCCAAATAATGACGGGAATAATGATAATCTTATAATTTCCTACGATTTTAATTCCGCTTATATTTTTTTAACCGTTAAGATCTACAATATCAAAGGTCAGCAAGTAGCGATTCCTGCTAACTCGATTTATACATCATCTTCAAATGATTTTGTTTGGGATTGTAAAGATAATAATGGAATGACTGTCAATACAGGTGCATATATTTGTTTCCTGAGTGTAAAGAACAGTGATGGGAAAATTACAAATTTAAAAAAAGCTTTTTATGTAACAAAATAAGTAGAAAGTAAATGTATATACCATACACTTACTTTCATTATCTATTTACTCTTCCCCTACAAATACCAATTCCTGAGGTCCGACTCCTGTTGTTAAAACAGTATCTATTGAATCATTTTCGAAAACAATCAATTCATTCTCATAAAATAACGGTGCATATAATTTGTCATATCCATCAACAACTACATCCATGATAACATCATCAGTAGTTGAATATAACAAATTTTCACTGCTATTCAGAACTTCGTTGGTTGCAGAATTATATTTCATTATACCACCTGAACCTGTAGTTCCTCCATAAACAGTTACACCCACATAGACCATACCTTCACTGTTCATTATCAGACTTCCCGGTTCTGAACCTAATAGGATTTCTTCAACTTCAGCCTTTTCTACCTTGGTATTTGGATAGACTTTAACAACACCGTTTACATCGTCCCTGTTTCCAGAGCAGAGAACATGTAGATCACCCTCCAGGTCTATCAATATGTCTGCAATATTGTAGCCAACTTCCATAGTGATTTCTACCAAATCGCTTTCAGGATTGATAATAACCATATACTCTGGACCATAGTTGACTATCGGCCAGTTATCATAGTTTATGTTCCTTACACCAACGAAAACAAAATTGCCATCAGAATAAATAGCATCAGTACCTCCATTCATACTTTCAGCAGGTACAGATGTTAACACTATCGAATCCAATGATGCCTCTTCGATCGAATAAACATCTAGTCCAGGTCCTTGCATACTTGTAATATATATTTTTCCGTTACAACCTACCGCTCTCATTGGGTTTCTAAATGGTGGTAACTCAATGGAACCAATGTTTTCACATGTTGATGCATTTATCATCTGAACATTGTTGTTGCCGGAATTTACAATATACAACACACCTTCATACTCACTGATATGATTTGGTATACTGCCTACATTCATTACATCATTTGAGATCATGCCATCATCATCAATGACCGATAATGTTCCGACAGCACCTAAACCGTTTATCAGAAAAATACTTCCGTCTTTACTGATCGGACTTTCATCTTCCTCAGAGCAGCTCATCAGTAACATTACACTAATAATTAATGTTAACAACTTTTTCATTTTTTCTCCCTTGATCTTATTTCAATTTTAATTTTATTCCAGTTTCAATTTTTCTTCCCGGCATCGGATAACCATAAATTATCTGATACTGCTCATCGAACATATTATCGATCTTTAAATAGTAATTTACAGGAAAGTGTTCATTTATGCTACACTGATAGGCAATTTCCATACCGTGCAGCCAAAATGGATCAATGTCAATACTATTGGTCTCATTAAGGAACATATGACCGTTATATTTTGAACTTAATGAAAAATTTATATCCCCGTAAGAATAGTCCATTTTCGAAGTGAACATAATATCAGGTTTATATATTATTTTTTTTTCATTGGTTACTACATTATCTGTAAATTGCTTTGAGGACAAAGTATTTAAGCTAAGGTTAATTTTAAATAAATTTTTAAAAGAAAGATCTACTCCGCTTTCTATACCTGAAATTTCCCCACCAAGTTGATTTTCAGGAATATACCTGCCATTAGATTTTTTTATCCACACAATAAGATCTTCAAGCTCCTTGTAATAGTATGTGAAGTATATTGAAGTTGTAAATGTCGGATTGATATAAGATAATGATAAGGAAGTATCATACATATTCGAGAATTCAGGTTTCAGGTCCGGGTTACCGGAAGTATATAAATTGTCGGCCCAGAACATAGAGCTGAATGTTGGTAATCTATAATTTCTGGAGTAATTGAACTTGGGTATTAGGGATAACCTGCCTTTGAGAAACTCAGTGAATGTACCATAGGAATATAGAGTTTCAAATTCTTTTGTGCTTGAAAAATATTCCTGTCTTATTCCTCCCAGTAAATGAAATTTGTAACTCTCATTGAAAATATTATTTGTCCATTCCAATTTCGAAAAAGCTGAATAATTTTCTCTAAATCGATCGAATCCAACTATCATTTCAGATTCAACTTCCTCCCTCTTATATTCAATACCTGAAAATGAGATGATTGATCCATTGTTAAATGATGTTGAAAGTTTTATTTTCCTGTTGTCGTAAAGATCTGTATTATCTGCGAAGTAAAAAGAATCTATTTCATTTATATAAACATGTTTTGAACCCATTTCCTGCGATATATCTATTTTTACTCCTGCTGAACTACTCAGTTTTTGATCATAAAATATTTTATAACTCGCATCGTCCTTTTCCATAAAAGCACTTTCATAGGGTAGATCGTACCAGCCAGGCATTCCATATTTTACCAAAGAGTAATTAAAAACTAAGCCATAATTTATTTTTTTGAAATTCGCGCTGTACATGGTGTAAAAATTGTCACTGTGGTCAAAAGCGTTCCCCTGTATTCTCGGTAAATTTGGATTGTTTATATATCTATATTCATCGGCTTTAGCTGCATTTATATATGACCAGTTATTTTCATTACGTTTATTGTTGTACGATAAAACTAAATTACCTGTTTTTAAGGGCCATGAGACCATCGCTGATATTTGATTATTGTTAAACCTGTCAAATGTCAGATTATCTCTGTCACTGAAATATACTAAACTAGAATATTTTAATGAAAATTCTTTACCCTTAATTTCTTTCTTGGTAACTATATTTATGATCCCACCCATCCCTTGTGATGTAAGAGAAATATCACCACCTTTGAAGATTTCAATATGATCTATAATTTCAACCGGAATTGAATTTATGTTAAATGATCCATCCATTTTTGAATTTATAATTGTTCCATCCACCATTATACATACCTGTTTACTATCAGACCCTCTGATTGAAACCTTTGTATTTATCCCGTCTACCTCTTCTATAGAAATTGGTGAAAGATCGTCAATCAGATCTACCAGTGAAGAAGAGTTCGATCTTTCTATTTCCTCTCTTGGAATAATTTTTTTCTCTGAAAATAACGATATGTTCGTTACTGATATTGGGACAAGTTCGATATTATTATTTTGTAACTGAATCTTTAATTTTAATTTATCTGCTGTTCCAGATAATGCTTCTAATTCGAAAGGTTTAAACGAAACATGTGAAAATTTTAAAATATATTTTCCATTGTCTACTCTAGCAAAAGAAAAATATCCGTTTTCATCAGTCGTTGTTCCTAAAGAGGTAGGAAATAACTCAATATTCACATCCTGCAGTGGAATATTATTTTTATCAGTTACATTACCCGTGAACCTCGATCCTGAAAATAGATCCGTCGAAATAAAAAAAAGAAATATTGCTGTTAAATTAAAAATCCTGCGATAAGCAGGAATGTATTGTATGAAAATTATTTTCAAACTCACATCTCCCCTCGAAGAAACTGCATTTTTGCAGCGACTGTTCTGGTAAAGATCCGGCTCTAACGGTTGCGGGGCAGCTTCTGATTTTCACAGAATTCCATGACCAGAGGTCAATATTACAGACAATAAGTTAACATAATAATTCTGAAATAACAACTCAATTTTTAAATATTTTTACACTGATAAGATTTATTTCTTATTATTTCTTATTGCTTTGTGCATTAATTATTGGCATATTCTACCTATGTTGTCCAAATATTGAATGTTTTAAAGCTGGATTTGAAAATGAACAAATTAGTTATCGCACAATTAAGTGATATTCATGTTAGTGAAAAAGACAAGATCATGAATGAGGTAAACCTTAGGGATAATTATCTCCAGGCATTAAATCAAATTAAAAAACATTATTTTGATATTCTGATAATTACCGGAGACCTCGCACTTGATGTTGATGATACTCCATATGAATGGATAAAAAGAACGCTCCAAGGTATAAATTATGCTGTTCTGCCCGGGAATCATGATAATGTAACTAATTTTGTTAAAGCATTTTCTCTGGAAGATCATTATAAGAATGGTTCAGTTTTTTATTCAATGAAAATAAAAGAGCATACTTTGATTTTCTGTGATACTTCTTCAGAATATCTTGACCTTGAAAGATTACAGGAAGAATTAGATCTGAATGATGATGGAAGTAATGTTCTTCTTTTCATGCATCACCCTCCTTCACTGGCCAATTGTAAATACATGGATTCAAGATATCCATTATCTAATCATCTGGATACTACTTCATTCTTAAATCAGAATAAAAGAATTAATAATGTTTTCTGCGGTCATTATCATACTGATCATTCTGTTCAAAAAGAAAATTTCAGTTTCACAATTACACCATCAACCTGGTTCCAAATAGGTAAAAAGCCGTCTACATTTAACATTAAACACACTAATCCTGGCTGGACCATGATAGAAGTTGGCGGTAAAAAAGTGACCACCAAAACTTTTTTTATTAAGTGATCATAATATTATTCCAATTTTTATAAATAAATTTAAAATTATTCCTTAAAGTTATTTTTCTTCAATAATTATCTTTTTCTTACCGTTTTTTGATCAGTTTATAATGTTTCATTTCTTGTGGCATTTACTATTTCAATAAATACAACACATTTAAAATATTTTCTTGTATTTTCACTATTGTATACGAATCATACATAGCTATTTTTCTACAAATATCATAATATCCAAATATTTAGATAAAGAAAATACTTGACAAACATTATATCGTATTTTAATTTTAAATTGTGAATTTAATAACACACGAATAGTGGAGAAAAAATGCCTACAAGACGATTAACACAAAAAGAGATTGATTATGACAAATTAGTTCATGTTCTTAAACCTTTATCACACCCCCATAGACTGGAAATGATAGTAGGATTATTTCATAACGAATGTAATGTTACTCAATGTACTGAAAGAATGGGACTTCCTCAATCAACTATTTCTCAACATTTAAGGGTATTAAAGGATGCCGGTATCATAAAAGGTATAAGAAAGGGTACTGAAGTTTGTTACAAAGTTATTGATGATTTTGCAGTTAAACTTATCGATTTAATGGAAACATAATTTTTTTACCGATTTATATCGTATTATTTGAATACGTGAATAACTAAATAGGTAAATTATTGAATAAGTACTGTAAATATTCTTAATAAGTAAGATAAAGTTAAAAGTTGATCGAAATAAATCAAATTAAAGGAGTAAATCATGGCAAAGTTATCAATGACACTGAACGGATCTGAAGTAAAGAATATCTATCCGGCTATCACTATTGCAGTTTCAGCACTCGCAAGCGGTGATCAGGTAATTCTATTCGTGCTTCCAAGCGGACTTCCTGTGTTCAAAAAAGGTGAGATCGCGAAATTGAACGAAGCTGGGAAGCATTTACCGGACCTTGAGGAAATGATGGAGGGATTTCAAATGCTTGGCGGAAGGATTTTAATTTGTGAATTAGGTTTTGAAGTTCATGGATTGAAAGAAGCAGACCTTATAGATGGTTGTGAAGTTGTTGGTGCTACAACATTTGTTGCGGAAGCACAAGGATCAGAATTAACATTTTCATTTTAAATTAAATTGCATAAAAGGAGCTAAAAATGGCAGTAAAAGAATTAGATTGTATGGGACTAAAATGTCCTCAACCAATACTTAAAGTAGTAGCATTAGTGCCTACAATGGCAGAAGGAGATATACTTGAAATTAAAGCTGACTGTCCTTCATTCCCGACCGATATCAAAGCCTGGTGTGATAGAACAGGTAAAACATTATTATTCTGTATGGATGATGGTAGTGGTAACCACTCAGCTCAGATCCAGTTTTAATTCAAACTAATTTAGGAGTGCATTGACTAAATTAATGCACTCCATTTAATAAACTTTAGAGAGTAAAAATGGAAGAATTCAAACCCCAAATTGTAGGTTTTCTTTGTAACTGGTGTACTTATGCCGCTGCTGATATGGCAGGAGCTGCCAAACAGGAGACCTCGTCTTCATTA
This sequence comes from Candidatus Delongbacteria bacterium, assembly GCA_016937995.1. Lineage (GTDB taxonomy): Bacteria > UBA4055 > UBA4055 > UBA4055 > UBA4055 > WTAK01. Next base: position 41,881 of record JAFGVM010000066.1, on the reverse strand, counting down.
AATGTTGTAAGAGTTATGTGTACAAGCCGAATAGATCAAAACCTCTTACTTACAACATACTTCAGTGGTGCTGACGGTATCCTGATAGCCGGTTGACATCCTGGAGACTGCCATTACCAGGTTGGTAATTTTTATGCGCGTAGAAGATACGCATTATTGAAAAAAGTATTTCAAACATTGAATATTGATCCTGAAAGGATCCAGTTAACCTGGGTTTCTGCCTCAGAGGGAAAGAAGTACAGTCAGGTTGTAAATGACTTTACTGCAAAGATCAAAGCACTTGGTCCTAATCCTGTAAAGCAGGATCCAAAGTTGTAGTAATTAATAATGAATGCAAATGAAATTAAAATATAGATTGAAAGTGACTACTTGAAAAAAAACTTAAAGATCATAGAGTTTACTCATAAGGAAATTTGAATGAATAATGAAAAAGTATTAGTAATAGGATCTGGAGTAGCAGGGATGGATGCATCTTTAATGCTTTCTAAGGCAGGTAAAAAAGTTATCTTGGTTGAGAAACTGGCTCTCACTGGAGGAAAGACTATCAAGAACGAGGAAACCTATCCTAATCTTGATTGCTCAACTTGCCTGGTCGCTCCTATCCAACAGGAAATCCTGCAGGATGCCAATATTGATCTGCTGACCCTCAGTACTGTAGAAAAAGTTACCGGTGATGAAGGTAATTTTAAAGTAACAATTAATAAGACTGCAAGATATATCAATGCAGAGGCTTGCCTTGGTTGCCATATGTGCTATGAACCTTGCCCTGTAGTTATTAAGAACGAGTGGGAAGAGAATCTTATCGATAGAAAAGCTGTATATATTCCTTGTTCAGGTGCCTTACCGAATGTTCCTAGAGTTGAAGCTGAACATTGCTTGAGGCTGAACGGGCAGGATGAAAGTTGCAGTAAATGTATTGATGCCTGTATGTTCGCAGCATTTGATTTCAGTCAGAAAGATGAAAAGATCGAGATCGAAGTTTCAGGTATTATCGTTGCTACCGGTTATGAATTGTTCGATGTATCAACCATAGAAGAGTTAGGATATGGTAAATTCAAATGTGTTTATACTGCATTGGAATTTGAAAGACTTTTTGCTTCCAACGGTCCAACTGAAGGAGCACTTACCCTGAGAGACTCTGATAAAACACCCGAATCTGTAGCTATAGTTCATTGTGTAGGAAGAGATAAGGTAGGTTACTGTTCAAGTGTCTGCTGTATGTCATCTTCAAAGCACGCCCATTTCATTAAACACAAACTTCCAGAAGCAAAAATATATAACATATATTCAGACCTTTGTCTCCCTGACAAAACTTATCAGAAATTTAATACTAAAGTTAAAGAAGAATCTTCAGAATTTATTTTTCAGACGGATAGAAATAAAATGAAAGTTTCTGAAGATGGTGATAAAATATTGATCACCTATATAAATAATGAAGAAAAAGAAAGTAAATTATCTGTTGATATGCTGATCCTTGCCAGTTCATTTGTACCTCCAAAAGACATTGAAGAAATTACAAATGCTCTTGATATTGAAAGAGATGAGTTCGGTTTTATCGCAGTTGAACCTCATAAAATAGGTTCTGTTGAGACTTCAAGACCGGGTATTTTCGTAGCAGGATGTGCTGAAGGACCTAAAGATATACAGCGTTCAGTTTTGCAGGCGGAAGCAGCAGTAGCAGGAATATTGTCGATCCAGGAATAATATAATTAAGGTATAAAAATGACTGAAAAAATTGGAATATATTTATGTGAGTGCGGACCCAACATCGCTTCAAAAATAGATCTTGATAAAGTCGCTGATGAACTTTCAAGACTAGAGGATTTTAAGGACAAAGAACTCATTATAAAAAAACACAAGCTACTTTGTTCTGTTGGCGGAAAAAAATTCCTGGAGGATGAAATAAATGAAAACAAACTGACCCATATGGTTTGTGCAGCCTGCTCACCAAGAGATCATGACGCCACTTTTATTAATGTATGTAAGAAAACACAACTGAATCCATACCTTTATACAATTATAAATATAAGAGAACAGGTTGCCTGGATAATCCCTGACATGGAAGAAGCTACTAAAAAAGCTATTAATTACATTCATGCGGGAATGAACAGAGTACTTTATCAGTCTCCATTAGAAGAGAAGCAGCTTGACAGTAATCCTGATGTACTTGTCATCGGTGGTGGAATGGCAGGAATGGAAGCAGCGTTATCTGTTGCAAGTAAAGAAAGAATGGTATTCCTGGTTGAAAAAAGTGAACAACTGGGTGGACATGCATCAGATCTATTCGGACTACTTCCTATGCAGGGGGAAACTCTGACCTCACTCCAGAGAATGATCGCAGAAGTTAAGAAGAACCATTATATCAAAGTGTTTACAAATACTGAAGTTGAGAGAATTGTCGGTTTCATGGGCAATTTTGAAGTTACTCTGAACGCTAAAAACAATGACGGAATTCTCGAACTTCTGGCAGGTGCGGTTGTTGTTGCGACCGGATTCGATCTTTTTGATCCTAATAAGCTTGATAATGTGAATTATACAGCAGAAAACAATGTATTCAATGCTTTAGAACTTGAAGCTATGATCAACGAAAAGAAGAAAGTTGCATTAAGGTCAGGTGAGGAAGTTAACTCAGTTGTTCTTATACACTGTGTGGGAAGAGACGAAGTAGGGTATTGCTCCAAGATCTGCTGTAATTACAGTTTCAAGATATCGAATTATTTGCAAAAACAGGGAATTAAGAAGATAACACATCTTGTTAAAGACCTTTGTCTGCCTAATAAAACCAGTCAGAAATTCTGTAACAGTGTTGTTGATAACGGTGCTGAAATAGTTTACATAGATGAATTCAAAATTGATGGTCAGAAATTGACATATAAGAGTAGAAAAGGAGAAGAGATAGTTTTAGATGCTGACATGATAGTCCTTGCACCTTCTACTGTTCCAGGTAAAAGTACAAATGAAATATCAAAATTATTGAACTTAGATCTTGATGAAATGGGTTTCTTCAACGAAGCACACATGAAGATAAATCCTGTTTCAACCAATATCGACGGTGTTTTCGCTGTTGGTACCGCTCACGGTCCCGGAAGTATTACAGACGCTGTTATACAGTCAAAAGCCGCTGGCGGAAAGATCCTTACTCAGCTTATCCCGGGTCAGAAGATCGTACCTGAGGTTAAAGTTTCAGAAGTTCTTGAGGCTTATTGTACAGGATGTAAAACATGTCTTCAGGTATGCAAGTTCGATTCGATCTATTTTGATGACGAAAAAGGTATTTCAGTAGTAAATGAAGCTATTTGTCGTGGGTGCGGTAATTGTATAGGTAGTTGTCCTTCAGGTTCCATCAGATCAAAACACTTTACCAACCCTCAATTATATCAGGAAGTCAAAGAAGCATTAAGGTAAATTTATTGAAAAAGTACAGACTGGTCAAAAACAAGTAGTTCAAGGATTATCAAATTTTGTATTCGAAGCTTAATTGACCTAAGTGACGGATTAAGAAATTTGAATCAGACGAAGAAATACGAAGTTTTTCAACAGTCTAGATAAAGGAGAATTTGATGGATAACATCCCTAATAAAGGGTCAAAACTGGATTCAAAGAACGATATTCGTTCTGCGATCAGGGATTTTTTCAGAGATGCAGTTAAAAAAGAGCAATTTGATCTGGTTTTAATGCCAATGAGAGTTCCAACTCAGGATTCTTATGCATGGATGATGATCAAGGATATGGAATTACTAAACGATGCGAATCCTATTGCACCGATCATGACTGCTAATGCTGCAAATGCAATTAAAAGATATACAAGAAAAGGTTCTGGAAAATATAAGATCGCGGCTTTGGCAAGGCCTTGTGAGATCAGAGCTATAATTGAACTTGTTAAGCTAAATCAGATCAAACTTGATGATATCACATTGTTCAGTTATGATTGTGTAGGTGCATTACCTATGCAGAACTATATTTTGGATCCTGAGAAAAGTGAAGTAGAATTTGATAAATTACTCGAAGATAGAACTTACAATTCTAAGATCATTAAAGGTACATGTGAATTATGTAATAAATGCTCTATACCTGTTGCAACTGATATCCATTTTGCTATTGATAATGAAGGACTTATCCTTATTCCTAACAGTGAAAGAGGTGAAAAGGTCGTTTCAGAATTAAAATTAAACCTTGATACTGAACTATCTGAATGGTCTAAGTTTATGGATAAAGTCGTTGCTGATAGAACAACAGCAAGAGAAAATGAATTCAAGAACGTAGCTAAGATGACACAAGGTCTCGATAATCTGAAGGAGACTTTCGCAAATTGTATCGGATGCCACAATTGTAATAGCGTCTGCCCTATCTGCTACTGTCGACAATGCTATTTTGATTCAACTGCAAATAAACCAAATTCAGATTTTATTAAGATCCGTGCTGATAAAAAAGGTGCATTAGGGTATCCTCAGGATAAAATAATGTTCCATGTTGGAAGAATGGCTCACATGAGTCTTTCATGTATCAATTGCGGTCTTTGCTCTGATGCTTGCCCGGTTGATATTCCTGTAGCTAAGATATTCGCTTACTCAGGTGCACAAACTCAGGAAGCTTTTGATTATATCGCGGGAAACAGTATCGGTGATGCCCTTCCTATGAGAGATTACAAAGTTGAGGAACTTGGAGAGTTAAAAGATCTCGTAAAGAGTGTAGAAGCAAAGGAGGTTGGTCATGAGTAAACTTTTAACTATAGATAAAAACCGTGATACAGTTGTGAAAGATCTTCTTAAACATCTTCTAGAAAAAGAAGTTGTAAGCGGAGTGTTTACTCTGAGAAAGATCCATGACTCAGGTTCACACGACTATGCTTTTACGACAAAAATAGAAAATCTTGATATAATAGATCCATTCTACCCGATCATGCCATTACAGGCAGGACAGGTTCTTTCCGGATTCACTCCGATGGATAAACCTGTAGCAGTTGTTATCAGACCTTGTGAGTTCAGGGCTTATGTTGAAATGGTAAAAAGAGCTCAGGGTTCTATGGATAACTTCCTTTTCATAACTCATACTTGCGGCGGTGTTATTCCGTTGAAAGATAATGTTCGTGGAAAAGCTACTGATCAACTTGAGGATTATTGGAAAGCTACTGAAAATGGTGAAATTCATAACGGAGTTCGTACGAATTGTAAAGCATGTGAGCATTTTGCTCCGACCAATGCGGACATACTTATCTCTGTTATCAATGAAGAGGCTAACACTACAAAATTGTATCTAAATACTGATAAAGCTGTAAAATTTACCGAAGGATTTGAAGGTAAGTTATCTGATAACAAATTTGATGCATCTATTCTCGATCGGCTTGCAGAAAAAAGACTGAAGGAAAAAGAAGCATTGTTCGCATCAGTGGATAAAAGTGATAAAGGTCTTGACGGAATGGTAGAGATCTTTGGAAAGTGTATCGGTTGCCGTGGATGTAACAGTGTTTGTCCAATTTGCTACTGTACGCAATGTGATTTTTCTTCATCGAACTTTGATTATAATACAGGTATCATGGAAAAGGAACTTGAACAGAAAGGTGCATTGAGACTTCCTCCGGATACGATTTTCTTTCACCTAGGAAGATTATCGCACATGGCTTATTCATGTGTAGGTTGCGGTCAATGTACTGATGTATGTCCTTCAAGTATTCCAGTTGGTCCTGTATTTAAAAGATCAGGTGAACATATAGCAAAAGTATTTGATTTCGTTCCTGGTAGAGATGTAAATGAACAAATACCTGTAATGATATTCAAGGAACAGGAATTTCCGGAAATGGGCGAATAAATTCGCTCAATTGAAAATTAGGGGGAATAAAAAATGTCAAATAAATTTGAACCAAAGATAGTAAGTTTTCTCTGCAAATGGTGCTCTTATACTGGAGCTGACCTGGCAGGTATCAACAGATCTCAGTATCCTACAGCAGTTTTACCTATCAAAGTAATGTGCTCAAGTAGAATTGATCCGGTGTTTTTGATAAAATCATATCTTCGTGGAGCAGACGGTGTTCTGGTCGGTGGTTGACACCCCGGTGACTGCCATTACCAGGTTGGTAATTATCATACAAGAAGAAGGATCAAAATAGTTCAGGAACTTTACAAGTCCCTCGGACTTGATGAAGAAAGGTTCAGACTCTCTTGGATCTCTGCATCTGAGGGTCAAAAATTTGCTCAGGTAAGTAGTGAATACACTGAAACAATTACGAATAAGGGTGAGAACCCAACAAGAAATAATATATTCTTATAGGATACTAAGGAAAAAATTTATGAGTTTAAAAAGTAGATCAGCAATGGTAGTCGGAGCAGGGATCGCCGGAATTCAGGCGGCTCTTGATCTTGCCGATATGGGTATAAAAGTACATTTGGTCGAAGAATCAGCTACAATTGGAGGCAGGATGCCTCAGCTTGATAAGACATTCCCAACAAATGATTGTTCAATGTGTATCCTTGCCCCTAAGATGAGTGAAGCTGTCCGTCATCCTAATATCAGCATACACATAAAATCAAAAGTTGAATCAGTTGAAGGTTTACCGGGTGATTTTATAGCTAAGATAGTGGAAGAAGCAAAATATGTTGATCCTGAGAAATGTGTTTCCTGTGGTTTATGTGAAGAGAAATGCCCTGTAAAAGTTGCTGATGAATTTGATATGCAGCTTAGAAAGAGAGGAGCTATTTCAAGATATTTTCTACAGAGTATCCCGGCTGAGTATACGATTGACAAAAATAACTGTCTTTACCTGACCAAGGGTGTTTGTAAGATCTGTGAAAAGGTCTGCCCTGCCGGTGCTATTAACTACGATGATAAAGATCGAAAAATAGAATTAAATGTTGGAGCTGTAATACTTTCCACAGGTATTGATACTTTTAATCCTATACACTTTGGAAATCTCGGTTACAAGAGATTCAGCAATGTTGTGACATCTCTGGAATTTGAGAGAATGTTATCTGCATCAGGACCTATGGGTGGTCATATAACCAAATTCAATGATCATAAAGAACCTAAGAGCATTGCTTTTATTCAGTGTGTCGGATCAAGAGACGAAAGCATAGGTCACAACTATTGTTCATCAGCTTGCTGTATGTTCGCTATTAAAGAAGCTATAATTGCAACTGAACATATGAAAGGTTTGAAATCTTCTATTTTCTATATGGATATCAGAGCATTTGGTAAAGATTTTGACAAATATTATGAAAATGCAAAGAACAAATACGGTGTTGAGTTCATCAAGTCAAAAGTTTCTGATATATCTGAAAATGCTGACGGAAGCCTGACATTAAAATACGTATTTGAAAATGGAGATATTCAGTACAAAGATTTTGATATGGTAGTTCTTGCAGTTGGTCTTCAACCAAGAAAGGGAATGCCGGAACTTGCTGAAAAACTTGATATTAAACTGAATGAATACGGCTTTTGTAGATCTGACTCCTATACTCCTTTAACAACTTCAAGAGAAGGTATTTACGTATGCGGAGCTATGAACGCTCCAAAGGATATTCCCGAATCAGTTGTATCTGCATCAGGTGCAGTAGCTGAAGCTACAAAATTCTTAAGACTTGAAAGACAGAAGCTTACTGATGCTAAAGATGCACCTAAAGAGATCAAAGTTGAAGGTGAAAGACCCAGAATTGGTACTTTTGTATGTCATTGCGGTATAAATATTGCCGGTGTAGTAGATGTAAAATCTGTTGCTGAAAGTGCTCGAGATCTTCCTAATGTTGAACACTCTGAAGATCTTGTTTATGCATGCTCTCCGGATTGTATGAATACGATCAAAGAAAGAATAAAAGAACATAATTTGAACAGAGTTGTTGTAGCCGCATGTACTCCTCGTACACATGAACCTTTATTTAGGGAGACCATAAATGAAGCCGGATTAAATCCTTATTTATTTGAAATGGCAAATATCCGTGATCAGTGTTCATGGGCTCATCAGAACGAACCTGAACTTGCAACAGAGAAAGCAAAGGATCTTATGGCTATGGCAGCTGCCAAAGCTAAAGAATTGAAACCTCTTGCAAGATTACCTATTGATATCAATCCTAAAGCGTTAGTCGTTGGAGGAGGGCTTGCAGGAATGGCCGTTGCAGATACTTTAGCAACAGCGGGTCATGAAGTATTCTTGGTGGAAAGAGAGAAAACACTTGGTGGAAATCTGAAAAATATATATTTCAACTTTGGAAAAGATCCACAGAAACATCTTGCTGATTACATAGATAGAGTAGAGAAGAATAAACATATACATTTATATAAGAACACTGATATCAAAAAGATCGATGGTTATGTTGGTAATTTTAAAACTACAATGGTCGAAAAAGATTCAAAAGAAGAGCATACTTTTGAACATGGTGTAACAGTGATCGCTACCGGTGCAGATGAACACGAAACCTCAGAATACCTTTACGGAGAGACTTCAACTATCGTTACTCAGGTGGAATTTGAATCAATGCTTCATAAAAAGAAATTCCCTAAGAAACCTAAGACAGTGGTTATGATCCAGTGTGTAGGTTCAAGAAAAGAAGGTAAAATGTATTGTAGTCGTATTTGTTGTACGAAAGCTGTAAAAAATGCAGGTGTTCTCAAAGAAATGATGCCTAATACTAATGTATATATAGTTTACCGTGATATGAGAACTTATGGTTTCAGAGAGAAATATTATAGTGAGCTGAGAGACAACGGTACTATGTTCGTTCATTATTCTCCTGAGAAAAAACCTGAAGTTTCACTTGTTGACGAGATGGATCCGGACAGTGGTGTAAATGTTACCGTATTTGATCCTATTATGGATAAAGAAGTACAGATAACAGCTGATATGCTGGTTCTTTCTGTAGCTGTTGACCCAAAGAAAGACAATATCGATCTTGCAAGAATGTTAAAAGTTCCTTTGAATGCTGATGGAGTATTCCTGGAAGCTCACGCTAAACTCAGACCTGTTGATTTTGCAACTGATGGTGTTTTTCTTGCCGGACTTGCACACGGACCAAAAGATATGGATGAAAGTCTTATGCAGGCAAAAGCTGCTGCAAGTAGAGCTTTAACATTCCTGAACAAGAAACAGATCCTGGCTGAAGGTACTATAACTGAAGTAAACGATTCCAGATGTACTGGTTGCGGGTATTGTGAACTTGCCTGTGCTTATAATGCTATAGCTGTTGATCCTGAAAAAGAGATCGCTGTTGTTAACGATGCACTTTGTAAAGGTTGTGGAGCTTGTGTGGCATCCTGTCGTTGCGGGGCATTGAATTTGAGAGGATTCACAAATGAACAGTTATTTGCGACGTTTGATTCATTGACATTGACGGAAGAACTGGAGATATTTTAAAATTAAATTTTTAGGAGTTTAAATGAAAGAGTGGCAACCTAAGATCCTCGCGATACTGTGCAACTGGTGTTCGTATGCGGGAGCAGATCTTGCAGGAGTTTCAAGAATTCAGTATCCACCTAATGTCAGAGTTATCAGGATCCCTTGCTCAGGTAGAGTTGATCCTTTATTTATAATGAAGACATTACAAAGCGGATACGACGGTCTTCTTGTCTCTGGTTGACATCCGGGCGACTGCCATTACCTGTCAGGTAATTTCATCGCACGTAGACGATTTTCTACGATAAAACCTCTCCTTGAGTTCATAGGCATTGAACCTGAAAGAGTTCAATTTTCATGGGTTTCAGCAGGAGAAGGTGAAAAATTTGCAAATATCATTACAAAGGTCACCGAAGATATCAAAAAGATTGGACCTGCGAAAAGAATGGTAAAGCATGGAGCGAAAACTGAAGAATTAGAAGGAGTTAAATAATGATTAACGAATTGAGATCTCAGGTAAAAAAACTCCTTGAAGATAAAACTGTAGATATTGTTATCGGTTACGGAAAAGGTTCTTTACCGAACACTGCTACTCCTATTTTTATTACTAAACCAGAGGATGCAGACCAACTTATCTTTGATAATACATGCAGGAATAATCTAACCGTTTATTTGACTAAAGATCGTAAAAAACTAAAGAAAGATTATAAAAAGATCGGTATCGTATCCAAAGGTTGTGACGCCCGTTCTGTAGTTCTTTACACTGTTGAAAATCAGATCAAAAGAGAGCAGGCTCATATCATAGGTGTTCCTTGTAACGGTGTTTTTGAAAAGAAAAAGATACAGACCATAACTGAAGGAAAAGAAGTTATTGATATAAAAGTTGAAGGTGATGAAGTTACTTTGAAAGGAAGAGCTTTTGAGAAAAAAGTTCCTTTGAAAGAAGTTCTAAGTGACTCATGTATCTACTGCCGTTATCCTGATGCTAAAGAATATGACACTTTCATTGGTGAGCCTAGAGTTGAAGTTGAAGTAGCTGAAGAATTTAAAGTTGTTACTGACTTCGAAGACAAAACTGCTGAAGAAAGATGGAAGTACATTGAAGAGGAATATTCAAAATGTATCAGATGCTATGCTTGTAGGAACGTATGTCCATCGTGCTATTGTAATGAATGCTTCGTTGATCAGAACGACCCTCAATGGATAGGTAAGACACCAGAAGTAACTGATTCGGTTATTTTCCACCTGATCAGGAATCTTCATATTGCAGGAAGATGTGTTGACTGTGGTTCATGCGTAACTGCATGCCCTGTTGACCTTGATCTAAGGATCATGAATAAAAAAGTTGAAAAAGAAGTAAAGGAAAGATTTAACTATACCGCAGGTCTGGACATTAATGAAAAACCGGCTATGGTATCTTTCTGCGAAAATGAAAAGCAAGACTTTATAATGTAATCTGTTAGAGTAAGGGTGTATATGCTTAAAATTAAAAAAACAAAACTGAATGAATTCATCGATTTTCTAAACAGGGATTATTCTGTCTATGCTCCTGTTGAACATGGGAAGAAGACTACTTTCAAAAAGATCGAAACAGCTCTTGAGATAGATCATTCAGCTTATAACACATCGAAATCAGCAAAGGAAGTATTTTTTCCTCAGGCAGAAGTAATGTTTAAGTATTCTAAAGAAGGTTTGAAAGTCCCTGAGAGAAATGAAAAACCTTTTGCTATCTGGGCAATAAGAAATTGTGATGCCAAGAGCTTGAAAATGCTTGACAGTGTTTTCGGTGATGCGCGTCAGCATCCGGGAAAAGACTATTTCAAAGACCCTTACTGGAAACAGAAATATGACAACTGCTTAGTCTTCAACCTGGCTTGTAATGAACCGCTTTCAACTTGTTTCTGTCACTGGTTCGACGGAAATCCTTTTGATAAAACCGGTTCAGATGTCTTTGTAGTTGAAACTGCTGACCATTATATCATGGAAGATATCAGTGATAAGGGTAAAAAATTCATTGATAGCTATGACAAAGCAGAAAAAGCAGATGATAATGATGTTAAAGTAATTGATGAACTGAAAGCTACTGCTGAATCTTATCTCGGTGACAAAATTGACACAAAACCTCTCTTTGATAAACTTAAAAAGATATGGGATGAACCTGTATGGGATGAAGTATCTGCCAAATGCATCAATTGCGGAGCATGTACATTCGTTTGTCCAACGTGTCACTGTTTCGATGTTGATGATGAAGGTAAGGACGGTAAAGGCAGCAGGATAAGACTTTGGGATTCATGTATGTTCCAGTTATTTACAAAAGAGGCTTCGGGACATAACCCGAGGGGTGTAGCTGTTCAGAGAGTCAGACAGAGAATAATGCATAAATACAATTACTTCAGGGACAATTATCAGGTTGATCTTTGTACAGGTTGCGGAAGATGTGTAAGTGTTTGTCCCGTCAATCTTGATATCAGAGAAGTCATTAAAAAAGTATTAGAATACTAAATTTAAGGAAACTATAGATGTGTAATAATACGTACATACCGATACCGATGAAAGTTGAGAAAATATTATCCGAGAACCCTGACGGTTCACTTCGTACTTTTGATCTCTCATTTGTAAATGAGGAAGACAAATTTGATTATATGCCCGGTCAATTCTGTGAATTTTCTATTCTTGGCAAGGGTGAATCACCTTTTGGCATAGCTTCTTCACCTACTGAAGAGGGAATTCTGAAGTTCACAGTCAACAGAACAGGGTCTGTTACAAATGAGATCCATTATCTGAATGTTGGTGATATTGTCGGTATTCGTGGTCCTTTGGGGAACTGGTATCCACTTGAAAAACTAAAAGGTAAAGATGTCGTTATCATCGGTGGAGGATTTGCGTTCACAACGTTAAGATCTATGCTTATTTATATGCTTGAGAATAGAAAGGATTATGGAGATATCACTGTTATTTACGGTGCAAGAAATCCTGATCTATTGATATATAAAGAAGAATTGGCAGAATGGGACAAAAGAGATGATCTAACACTTCATTTAACTATTGACACCCCTGTTGAAGGATGGGCAAAACATACAGGATTTGTACCTACGATCACTAAAGAAGTATCTCCTGATCCAAGCGCATGGGCTATCGTTTGTGGTCCTCCTATTATGATCAAGTTCACATTGCCGGTATTGAAAGAACTTGGATTTGATGATACAAGGATATACACATCTCTTGAAAGAAGAATGAAATGCGGTATCGGTAAATGCGGAAGATGCGGTATCGGTTCAAAGTATGTTTGTATCGATGGTCCTGTGTTCTCATTTGAAGAACTTAAAAGCATACCGGATGCGTTTTAAATAAACTGTCATTATCGGACTTGATCCGGTAATCTAGAAATAGATCCCCGTGTCGGAGCACGAGGATGACAATTAAAATAGATCGATATCCGTAGGGGAAGGCTCCTACGCCTTCCCACTGCGAATTAAAAATAAAAAAGATTAAAGGGATATAGAAAATGGATAAAATTATTTTAAGCGAAATGGATGCGAATTTCAAAAATGAGATCGCTGCTCAGCCCGGAGCTGAACATATTCAGAGATGTTTTACCTGTGGTACATGTACTGCTGCATGTCCGGTAGCAGAAGTAAATGATGATTATGATCCCAGAAAGATCATCAGAATGTGTATCCTTGGAATGAAAAAGGAAGTATTGTCTTCTGATATTCTTTGGATGTGCTCAAGGTGTTATACATGCTACGCACTTTGCCCTCAGGGAGTAAAATTTTCAGATGTTCTTGATGTTCTGAGAGGTATGGCAATAAAAGAAGGGTATGTTCCTAAGGAACAATACAAAGATGCTAAAGAACTTGATAAATTCGTTCAGGAGCTTCGATGTGAGATCATTAATCAGAAATTACATCCAGAAGGCGATCATGAGAAGAAGGTAAAAGAAATGATAGAAAAAGAATTAAAAGTTACATGGAAAAAATAAACCGTTTATGTAGAGACGTTGCACTGCAACGTCTCACTGTATCGGTTATATTTGTAGATAAAACATAATAACATAACAAAAGGAGGAGTAAAATGAATTTTGATCAAAGTTTGGATTGTAAAGGGTTATCATGCCCAATGCCTATCATTAAGCTTAGCAAGGCAATTAAAGGCATGGAAGCAGGACAGGTTCTTGAAATGATCGGAACAGATCCCGGCTCAAAGACAGATGTTCCTGCATGGTGCGAGAAAACAGGTAATGAATTCCTGTCAATGGAAGAATTAGATGGTGAAACTAAATTCTACATCAAAAAGAAATAATAGGAGTATACCGTGTTTAAAAAAGGTATATTAAGAGAATTATATGACAGTATCTTTGCAAAAAGCTGGCCAATGTGGTTCGGTGGTGTTCTTCTTGCTATTCTCAATATTCTGCTTTTTGTAATTAAGTATCCCTGGGGAGGAAGCGGAGGATATTTAAATATCGGTCAGAATCTTTTCGGGTCTATGGGAGTAGATAGTCTAGGAACTTCAACAGCGATCAATATGCACACTGTCGCTATTCTCAATATCATGATCGTACTTGGAGCGTTTGTATCTTCTCTTTTCTCAAAGGAATTTAGCATCAAGATAGCACCTAAGGGAGAACTTGTTAAAGGTTTGATAGGTGGCGCTTTAATGGGTATAGGATCAATGGTCGGTGTTGGCTGTACTACAGGTGGATTCTTCACTGGTGTTCCGGCTTTATCAGGCGGAGCATTATTTTTGACTGCTGGATTTTTGATCGGTACTTTTCTTGCGATGAAATATATCCTCTGGGAAATGGAAGCATTTCCAAACGTAAGTATGGGTAAGTCATATACTTTCTTGCCTGGAACTAAAGAAGGCATGGGATGGCAGAGATGGCTTGCCTGGATTTTACTAGCTGGAATTATCTATGTTATCAGCGGTTATAATGCAGAGGGTTCTGCGGCTATGAAGATACTCGGATGGCACATTATCATAGGTCTGACTCTTGGATTTATCCTGCAGAGATCAAGATACTGTATCGTCAGAGCATTCAGAGAACCTTTTATGACAGGTGAATCCTCTGCTCCGGTAGCTATCATGATCGGTTTACTTATACTTATCTTCGGATTTACGGTACTAAAGTATTTCGGTGTGGGAAATGTAGCTGAGACAGCTGTTAGAGCTATCGAAATGAAGGCTGTTTATCCTAGTTTCTGGTCAAAGGCACTTATCGGTGGTACGATATTCGGACTTGGAATGACTATAGCAGGTGGATGTGCGATCGGTACTTTATGGAGAGCCGGTGAAGGTCATCTAAAGCTATGGATGTCTATACTTGGTTTTACTGTTATGGCACCTGTATCAAAGGTTTTCATTGTTCCTGTATTTGAAAGTTTTCTACCTGAATCTCAGAAGATCTTCTTACCTGATTATTTAGGTTATACAGGATCTGTGTTAATGGTTCTTGGATTCATACTACTGGCATATATATTCGTAAAATGGAATGAGAAGACCGGAAAATTTTCCGCTCTATAACTTAAAGGAGAATAAGATGAAAAGACTTGTTTATTTATCTGCATTGCTTTCAGCACTCCTTTTTGTAGTTGGGTGCGGAAGCGGTTTTGCTGAGAATGGTGTTTATCCATCTAATAAGCAAATGGTTCAGGAAGCTAAGAAGGATATTACAGAGATATCTTACGAGGATTTCAAGGCAAAACTTGATAACAAAGAGCTCCGTTTGGTCATCGATGTAAGAGAACCTTCAGAATTTGACGAAGGTTTTATCAATCAGGCTGATGAAGAAACTGATGAATTCCCTTATCCTGAAGCATTTACTGTGAACGTTCCAAGAGGTTTTCTTGAATTTAAGATCGACAACAAGAAGTTCTGGAATGATGATCTGATGGTCGATATGCCTGAAAAAGATGAGGAAATAGTAGTTTATTGTTTATCAGGCGGAAGAGCTGCACTTGCGGCTCATACTCTGATGAAAATGGGTTATAAAAATGTAAAGAGCCTAAAAGGCGGTTACAAAAAATGGCTCGATCCTTCAGCTCCTGACGTCGAGGAAGAAGAAGTCGACGAAGGTGGTTGAGGCTAGAATTAAAAGGCTGTACGCCTTTAATTCTCAGTTGTGAGTGGAGAGTTGTCAGTTGTGAGAAAACAACCCATAACTCAAAACCCACAACTCAAAACTCTTAAATAATGGGTAGACCTGGAGCAATAATGCTCTAGTGGTTGTGGCTAAAATATAGAAAAAGGGGTAAAAAATGAAAAAGAAATGGACAATGTTACTTGTAGTAATGTTCGCACTAACGAGCATCTTCTTAACAAGTTGTAAGGATGATAGTGATGATCCTGCGGTACCTACACTAACGGCATTCGAAATTATGCAGGATTATATGGAAGACAATGGAATGGATATCACTTCTGTTCTTACATCATGGATTAAAACAGCAAGTTCAGTAAATGATATCATGACTGACACTGATCCTTTAAATGATTATTACATCATGGATATCAGATCAGCTTCAGCTTACGCTGCTGGACATATTCCAAGTGCGGTAAATGTTCCTTTTACTGATGTCGTTACTGCTGCTGCAAACGCAGGAGATAAAACTATTGCAGTAGTTTGCTACAGTGGACAATCAGCATGTCATGCGGTGGTTGCTTTAAGATTGTCCGGATATTCAGATGCTTTCTCTATCATGTGGGGAATGAGTGGATGGCATACTGATGTAATGGATGCTGTTGCAGATACAATAATAACAAAATATGATAGCTGGTCTGCTTCATGTTCTCAGCTGGACGATCCTAATTGGACAGCAGCACCTGGCGATATCGCTGATAATATCGTTTTTGATCTTCCTGATTTTGATTTAACTGTTGCTTCTACGGACGGTGCTGAGATATTAGCCGAAAGAGTTAATGCAATGTTAGCCGGTGGATTTAAAGGTATCGCAGCTACTACAGTTCTTGCAGATCCAACTCAATATTTCATTAACAACTACTGGACAACAACTGATGTAGAGTTTTATGGTAATATTGATGGCGCATACAGAATAAATCCTTTGGAGATAACTAATCTTGATCCTAGCAAGCAAATAGTAACGTATTGTTGGACAGGTCAAACTTCTTCAATGATCACTGCTTATCTTAATGTGCTTGGATTTGATGCTGTTAGTTTAAAAAACGGTGCAAACTCAATGATATATGATGATCTTGAGACACATAAGTGGGATGCAGCAGCTATTGTTGACCTTCCATTGGAAGTTTCACCATAATTGAAAAACTATTAGAAGTGGGAACGAGAGTTCCTACTTCTTTTATTAATTTAAAGGAGATCAAATGAAGAAAATATTTTTATTGTCTTTTTTGATTGTAGCATCGTTAACTTCAGTAATATATTCACAATGCATGGAAGCTTCTTCTGATGAAGGTGTTAGTGTCGTTGGATATTTACAATCACAATTTGAATATCATCAGTACAAAAATAATGTTGAAGATCTGACAACTTTTTCGTTTAACAGAGCTCGTTTGGGTGTTGTGGGTAATATACCTTACGATTTTAGTTACTACCTTTTAATGGAACTTAGCCCATATGCTTCAGAAGACGGAATCCCTTATTTGATTGATGGATTTGCAACATATTCAAGACTTGATCCTTATGCAAAAATTTCGTTAGGTAGATTCAAATCTGTTTTTGGTCTTGAAATGAACACACCATGTCAATCTTTGCATACGATTAAAAGATCTACAGTTGTAAATACCTTAGTATATCCTGATAGAGATATGGGTATTATGATTAATGGGAAATATGGAACATACCTTAAATATGGTCTTTCACTCACTAATGCGACAAAAAGAAACGAACTTGGAGACCTAGATGACAACAATAATAAAGCATTTACTGGCAGGTTAGTAATAACACCACATGATATGATCAGTATTGGTGGTAGTTATAAATTTGGAACATCTGCTCCTATTGTTGCTGGCGAGCCAGATGATGAAAAAACTCGTTTTGGAGGAGAATTAGAATTCAAATATGATAATTTTTTATTACAGGCTGAATACATTCAAGGTAAAGACGAAGGTTCTTATACAACAGGCGGCGGTTGAAGTGGCGAAGAAGTGGAGTTCCACACAGGTTCAATCCAAAGAGATGGATATTTTTTACAGGCAATGTATATGACAGAATGGGATCTTCAACCAGTAATTAAATATGAAACTTTTGATCCTGACATTGATGAAGATCTAGATTCTCAAAGTATAATAACTTGGGGATTAAATTACTTCTTTAACGATTGGACAAGATTACAAATAAACTATTTGTACAAAGCAGAAGAAGTTGAAGTGAAAAATGACGAAATCCTTGTTCAATTACAGGTTAAGTTTTAAACCAGAAGGATAAAAAATGAAAAAATATATTGGAATAATCGTAGTACTGTTGATCAGTGTTCAATTTGTTTTTGCAGGTATAATATCTGCAAAAGATGCTGCTAAGCTTTCTAAGGACGGAAAAGCAATTATTGTCTCAACAAAACCTGTTGCGGATTACAGCAAAAAACATATTGAAGGTGCTGTTAACATTGATCATGCTGCTTTATATAATACCGAGGGTATCAAGAGTATGCTGAAACCTGCAGCAGAGATCGCAAAGATCCTGGGTGAGCAGGGAATTAGTGCTGATAAAAAGATCATTATTTATGATACAGGATCAAATAAAGCAGCCGGAAGATTATACTGGATACTTAAATATATGGGCGCTAAGGATGTCGACATTCTTGACGGACATATTAAGGGCTGGAAAAAGGCAAGAAAACCGATCACAGGAAAAGCAACTGAGATCGAAGCTGCAACATTCACACCTGCTGTTAATTCAGCAATTTATGCGGATATAGAATATGTTAAAGCCAACCTGAAAAATGATAAGGTTGTTATTGTTGATGTTAGAAGCGCTGATGAATACAACGGTAAAGAAAAAGATGATGCTAACATTAATAAAAAAGGTCACATTGAAGGTGCAGTTAATTTTGACCATGTAAATGTTTTCAAAGAAGATGGTGTTTTAAAATCTAAGGATGAGATCATTGCCGCTGCAAAATCTGCAGGTATTACTGCCGATAAAGAAATAATTCTTTATTGTGCTTCAAGTGTGAGAGCTGGTATCGTATTCATGGCTTTAACAGATGTAGCAGGATTTAAAAATGTAAAAGTATATGATGGTGCTTATTATGAGTGGAACGTCGGAAAAGATAATCCTATCAAATAACTTTTGAAATTCAAAGGGCATAAATTTGCCCTTTGATCTTATTTCAATAATTAATGATCCCGGAGGGATAAAGTGGAAAAGAATATCGGTATTAGCTTCAATAATCTTTTAACAGAAGTGATCGGCAAAGATCTTTGCAATCGTTGTGGAGGTTGTGTTTCATTCTGTAGTGCTAATGGAATAAATGCTTTAGAAATTGGTGAAGATGGTTATCCGAAATATTCTGACCAGGAAAAATGCCTGCAAGGCGGAATTTGTTACCTTATCTGCCCTCAGACAAAACGATTGGAGGAAGAACTTAAGCAAAAATTCGATGCTAAATTTCCTATAGGAAATTGGATCGATGTTTTTTCAGCCCGTTCTACTGATATAGATGTTAAAAAGGTAGCAACAGACGGTGGTGTAGTAACTTCGCTGTTGTCTTATTTGATTGAAAGTAACAAGATCGATGGTGCGATCGTTTCAAAAAGGATCGGAGCATGTGGTAATGGTCCTACAATAGCTACTTCAAAAGAAGAATTGCTTGAAACTGCCGGTTCATATTATTCAGAAGCATTACATCTGGACAAATTAGGAAGTGAATATAAATCTTGCTTTCCGGTTATAAAAGTGATCCGGGAATCTGCCAAAAAGAATATGAAGAAACTTGCTTTAGTTGGCACCCCTTGTCAAATTAAAGCTATTCGAAAAATGCAGCTTATGAACATAGTTCCTTCAGATATGGTGATCTTTACTATAGGTCTGTTCTGTTTACAGTGTTTTACACTGGAAGACCTTGCTAAAAAGGAATTTGCAAAGTTACATAATATCTGTATTGATGATATCGTAAAGGTAAACATTAAAGACAAATTGATATTGAATATGAAATCAGGTATTTGTATACATGTTCCGCTTGATGTAATAGAAAAGATTGCACGACCGGCTTGTATAGCCTGTGACGATTTTGCTAACGATTATGCAGATATATCTGTTGGTGGCATTGGATCAGACGAAGGATTTACAACGGTACTTATCAGAAATTCTCTGGGTAGAGAAATTTACTCAGAAGCTCTTTATAAAGGATATATTGAGAATAAGCATGATAAATGCATGCACGAAAAAGTTGAAAGTAACTATTTGATAGATATAATTAAAGAATTTGCAATAAGAAAAAAAGCCAGAGCACAAGCAAGATTAAACTCTTTGATAAAGTAGCTCAAGGTTTATAAAAATTGATATAGTGAAATCACAGATCGTATAACAACGATTCCGTAGAGACGCATCACTATGCGTCTGTATTTGGAAACGCATACGATCGAAAAAAATAAAGGATAATTTTTCATGGAAAGTAAAGACAAAGTAGGTTCCGTACTAGTGATCGGAGCAGGAATTGCAGGGATACAATCCTCTCTTGATCTTGCAGGATCAGGCTTTAAAGTATATTTAATGGAAGAAACACCGGCTATTGGTGGTACTATGGCTCAGCTTGACAAGACATTCCCTACGAATGACTGTGCAATGTGTGTGATCTCTCCAAAACTCGTTGAAGCCGGAAGACATTTGAATATAGACCTTTTAACAAATACCGATCTTGTTTCTGTAGATGGAGAAGCAGGTAATTTCAAGGTTAAAGTTAATAAAAGAGCACGATTTGTCGACCTTGATAAATGTACCGGATGTGGTGAATGTGCTTCTATCTGCCCCATTAACACTGTTTCAATATTTGACGAAAAACTTGTTGAAAAAACAGCTATATATAAGCCTTATCCTCAAGCATCTCCAAATGCCTTTGTAATTGATAAAAACGAATTACCTCCTTGTCAGATATCCTGCCCTTCAGGAATCCATGTTCAGGGGTATATAGCTCTGGTATCTCAAGGAAAATATAAAGAAGCCTATGACCTTATCAGACAAAATAATCCTTTCCCTTCTGTTTGTGGTAGAGTTTGTCACAATCCTTGTGAGCTTGACTGTAGAAGAGGTGACTATGACGATCCTTTGGCTATCAGATCAATAAAAAGATTCATTGCTGACTATGTACATTCTCATCAGGATGAATTTGATAAGAAAGAAGCTCCTGTTGCAAAGACAAGAGAAAAAATTGCTGTCATTGGTGCAGGTCCTGCAGGTATGACCTGTGCGTATTATCTTGCTCAGAAAGGTTATCAGGTAACTATCTTTGAGAAAGATGCTAAAGCAGGTGGTATGATGCGTTCTTGCATCCCTCCATATAGATTATCCAGAGATGAACTTGACTGGGAAATTGAGCAGATATTGAAAGAAGGTGTTGATCTCAAGGTTAATCATCCGATAAATTCTCATGAGGATATTGAAGCACTTAGACTGAAAGGATATAAAGCATTCTTCGTCGGTATCGGTGCGCAACTAAGTAAATCACTTAGAATAAAAGGTGAAGACCTTGAAGGTGTTTTCGGTGGTATTGATTTCCTTAAGAAAGTGAACTGGGGTGAAAAAGTCCATATCGGTAAAAAAGTTGCTATTGTAGGTGGTGGAAACACCGCTATTGACTGTGCAAGAACAGCTAAAAGACTCGGTGCTGATGTTACTTTAATATATCGTAGAACAAGAAGAGAAATGCCGGCAGAAAAGCATGAGATAGTTGCAGCAGAAGAGGAGGGAATTAAATTTAAATTCCTTACAAATCCTATCGAGATCATCGGTGAGAACGGCAAGATGAAATCTATTAAATTTTCTGAAATGAAACTTGGTGCAAGAGATGATTCCGGTAGAAGAAGACCTGAACCGACAGGAAATGAATTTGTCGAAGATTTTGATAATGTAATGGCTGCAGTTTCTCAGACTTCAGACCTTAAAATATTAGAAGACAGTAAAGTTAAAACCACACCATGGAATACTATTGTTGCAAATGAATTGACATTCGGAACTAATATTCCTGATGTTTTTGCAGGCGGTGATGTTGTTCAGGGACCGGCTTCAGTTGTTGAAGCTGTAGGTCAGGCTTATGAGGCTGCTATTTCTATAGAAAGATACCTGACAGGTCAGGATATGGAAAAAGGAAGAGTTGCAAAAAAGGACCTGATCCCTGCAAAAGAACCTCAGCAGTTCGTTATGCGTCAGGAAAGAAAACCGATGAGATTCCAGGAAGCTGAAGAAAGAATAAAGAATTTCGATGAACACGAACTCGGTTACTCTGAAGAAGAAGTAAGAGAAGAAGCTAAAAGATGTCTTGAGTGCGGTATTTGTTCTGGATGTATGGAATGTGTAACTGTATGTGAAGCCGAAGCGATCGTTCATGATATGATCGATCATGAAGAAGAAATTAATGTTGGATCGATCATTGTAGCAACCGGAGCTGAGAAATATGACCCGACTGCAATGCATGAATATGGCTATGGCAGATTTAAAAATGTTGTAACAAGTATTCAGTTCGAGAGAATTCTTGCTGCTTCCGGACCTTACGAAGGTCATCTCCAAAGACCTGCTGACGGAAAAGTACCTAAAAAAATTGCTTGGATCCAGTGTGTCGGGTCAAGAACAGAGGACTCTGACATGCCGTATTGTTCATCTGTCTGCTGTATGTACACAATGAAAGAAGCTATTATAGCTAAAGAACATGTAAGCTCAGTTGAACCAACTATCTTCTACATGGATATTAGAGCATACGGTAAGGATTTTGATAAATATTACGATAAAGCGAAAGATGCAAATGTAAGATTTGTTAGAGGTCGTGTGGGAAAGATCAAAGAGATAGAAGAAAGTGGTAATCTTGAACTTTATTATGTAGAGGATGACGGTAAGAACAGAATTGAGGAATTCGATCTGGTAGTTCTATCTATTGGTCTTCACCCACAGAATACTTCTATTGAATTGTCGGACAGACTTGGTGTAAGATTAAATGAATATAATTTTATTGATAATTTCGGTATCTCCCCTATCCAGACTACAAGACCAGGTATCTTTGTCTGCGGTCCTGCAGTATCTCCAAAAGATATTCCTGAAACAGTAATGCAGGCTTCCGGAGCTGTGGCAAATGCTGCTGAGATACTTGCTGAAGTGAGAGGAACAGAGATAACCGAAAAAGTATATCCTGAAGAAATAGATGTGATCGGTAAAAAACCTAGAATTGGTGTATTCGTTTGTCATTGCGGTATAAATATCAGTAGTGTTGTTGATGTAAAAAGTGTAGTTGAATTTGCAAAAACATTACCTAATGTAGTATATGCATCCGATAACCTTTTTACCTGCTCACAGGATACTCAGGAACAAATGAAAGAGATAATAAAAGAATATAAGCTTAACAGGGTAATTGTTTCATCCTGTTCTCCAAGTACCCATGAAGAACTTTTCCAGGAAACTATGAGAGAAGCTGGTCTTAATAAGTTCTTGTTTGACATGGCTAATATCCGTAACCAGTGCAGCTGGGTACATAAAGATGATCATCCGGCTGCTACTGAAAAAGCTAAAAGACTTACTAAAATTGCTGTCAGTAAAGGAAGACTTCTTGAACCTCTACATTCTGTAGCACTTGGAGTAACACAGAAAGCTCTTGTCGTTGGAGGAGGACTTTCCGGTTTAACTTCCGCACTTTCAATCGCAAATCAGGGTTATGAAGTTGCTATAATTGAAAAAAGTGACAGAACCGGAGGTAATCTTAACAGACTTGATGAGAATGTTGAAGGTAAAAAGGTTGGTGATTATCTGACAGAACTCAGAGATGAAGTTGCAGATAATAAATTGATCACTATCTACACAGAAGCAAAGATCAAAGATATTTCGGGATATGTAGGTAACTTTACAACGACTGTACATCTCAACAGGGAGGATGAGGATATTAAATATGACCACGGCGTAATTATAATTGCCACCGGAGCAAATGAATCCAAACCTGAAGAATATCTATACGGCAAAAATGAAAATGTAATTACCCAGCTTGAATTTGAGCAGGATTTTGAGAAAAATATCAATGAATATAAGAAAATGAAAAATATTGTTCTTGTCCAGTGTGTTGGTTCAAGAGATGAGAACAGGCCATATTGTTCAAGGGTTTGCTGTACTCAATCAATAAAAAATGCCATCCGATTAAAGGAATTGAACCCTAAAATGAATATACATATCCTATACAGAGATATCAGGACTTACGGATTCAGTGAGAAATACTACAGAGAAGCCAGAGATCTTGGAGTTGTTTTTGTTAGGTACGATATTGACACCAAACCTGTAATAGACATTGATGCAAAACAGGAAATGCTTAAGAGTAAAGGTCTGAGGGCAACATATAAAGATCATATCATGTGTAAGGATACTATTATGTATCCTGATAGAGTGATACTTTCTTCCGCTATGGTTCCACAGGAGGATGCAGTTGAACTTTCACAAATGTTAAAGATACCTCTGAATGAAGATAATTTCTTCATGGAAGCTCATGTTAAACTTCGTCCGGTTGATTTCTCTGCTGAAGGAGTTTTCCTTGCAGGTCTTGCACATTCTCCAAAGGGAATGGAAGAAACTATTTCTCAAGCCAAAGCTGCGGCGGAAAGAGCTACTATGATCATCAGTTCAGATGAATATATTGCAGAAGCTAACATTGCTAAGGTCGATCTTGATGTCTGTGTCGGTTGCGGAATGTGTGTTTCTGTTTGTCCATACGGTGCTCCTGAATTATTCTGGAGGAACGGTAAGGAATTTGCCCATATAAATTCTGCTCTTTGTAAGGGTTGTGGAAGTTGTGCAGCAGTTTGTCCATCAGGTGCAATGCAGCAGCTCGGATTCAAAGAAGAACAGCAGCTTGCCATGTTGACAGAGGCATTGGAGGTATGGTAACTATAGGGGCGTTATTAATAACGCCCAATTAATGTAAAAAAAACATAGTAGGGTCTTAAATAATCGACCCTTTCTTATTTCTGTGACACACATCACTTCTTTTTATTTTAATATTGCTTAAATTGAAATATTGTGTATAATATTATTACACATGTACTTGCAAAATATTATAATCTACTATAAGAAGGGTCATCATGAAGAAACCTATCCTGTTATTGTTGCTCGTGACTGTATTTGTCATGTTCGCAAAAGAAAGTTACATATCAAGTAAGCAGATATTACCAGAAGATACAACTTATTCCAGAGTTCTCGAATCTAAAAGTCTCGGTGCAATTGTCTGGGACCAACTGGATCAGAACCAGGATCTGAGTATGAGTGCACAGGTATTTGAAACACATGTCGGAAAGAAAGATTACGGTCCAACCCCTCTTTCTTCTTATTCTGATAGAACCTACGGATTAAAATTCGACGTTCTGGTACCTACAGTACTTAGAAGTGTTTCGGTTTATCCTACTTCTGCAGGCACTGTTATTATCAGAGTTCTTAATTCATCCGGTACAGTAATTGATTCGGTTATAACATCAGTTAGTTCAGATGATATTAATAACAAGACCCCTCTGCAACTGGATATATTCATACCTGCCGGCACAAACTATAAGATAGACGCAAAAGGAAGTACTCCCGCTTTTGCAAGAAATGCATCAACAACTCCTTACCCGTATACTTCAGATAATGTAAATATTACCGGGTCAAGCGTAGCAAATGCTTACTATTATTATTTTTACGACTGGAAAGTTGCAGATGTTGACATTCTGACAGAATCTGTGGGACCTTTTGACAATAATATCGGAGGTGGAGGAAATTATACAAATTATACTGACGGTCTTGTATTTGATGTTCTTTCAAATTCTACATTAAGCAGTGTTAATGTTTATCCTAATGCTGCAGGAAATGTAACTGTCAGGCTTCTAAATTCTTCAGATGCTGTTCTTGAATCAAGAACTATAGCAGTTTCTACTCCGGGTGTAAAAACAAAACTTGATCTGGGTTTTGACCTTGTTCCCGGAGCAGGATATAAACTCGATGCTTTTGGTACGGCCTGCGGAGGATTATGGCGAACTGCAGGGGCTTCTTATCCGTATCCTTCTGAAACTGTTGTTATTACGGGTGCAATAAATACCCTTTCAAACTATTATTTCTTTTACGACTGGGAAGTATCCAGTACCGGTACTGATCCTGTGATAGACCCGTATAATTCCGAACTTGCAGCTGATTTTATACTTCCGGTTCAGACCACTTTAAAAAGATTTAAAGTTAAAGGCTGGTTTCAAAATACAGTTTCAGCAGAACATTCTTACTTACTAAAATTTTATAATGATTCCGGATCAAAACCCGGAGAAGTTGCCATTGACAGTACTATAACAACTTTCTCAAGCCCGGGTTATGAAGAAATAATTGCACTTGATTTTGAAAAACCAATATCATTGAGTGCTGGTACTTACTGGATCGGATTTCAGGCATTGACTGACACAACTGAATATGATGTGGGTAATGTTTACTTTCGTACCAGATCGACCAGCTCTAACTCAACTAACGCGTATTGGAGAAATCCTCTGGATGGATATAATTCAGGAAGTACTTCTTTTACAAATGCGGGAAATGATATTTGTTTCGCTTTATACAGTGAAAAGGGAGTCTGTGGATATGCAACAGGAACTTGGGGTACTTCAGGATCTCCATACTATGTTGACGGTGATATAATGGTACCTGATGATTCTGTATTCACAGTAGATCCCGGTGTTGAATTTATTTTCAGAAATACATACGATATTAAGATCCAGGGTTCAATGAATGCCATAGGTAATGCAACAGACAGTATAAGATTCAGTGCAGTAGATGACGTTACGGGTTGGGGTGGTATCCATCTTGTAAACGACTGGAGAGTTGATATGGATGATAACGATTCAACAAGGATCGGGTATTGTGCGATTAAGGACATTGCATCATCCCTAGGTATTCAGATCGAATATTTTTCAAAGGTGAGATTATTTAACAGTGAGATATTCAATTGTACCGATAACGGTGAAACTATGATGGGAATGACTAAAGTAGTATATGCTGAAGAAGCATCTCCGACCGTTGAAGGCTGTGTTCTGCATGATAATGATTATTACTGGGTGCTATATCACTGGAGAGACGGAGATGATGTGACCACCAAACCTGTTTTCAGAAATAATATCGTAAGGGACAATGCTAACAGCGTTGGAATACATTCATACAACTCAAGTCTTCAGATAATCAACAATCTTGTGACCAGAAATAAATTCGGTGTAAAGATATCAGGATATTACAACAACCCTGATGCATTCCCAATAATGATCAATTGTACTATCACAGATAATGATACCGGATCAGATTATGAAGGTGGTACAGGATTAGAGTGCCTTAACCTGGGCGATACTAAAATAATCAATACTATAATATCCGGAAATGATGAAACAGGTGGTAATCAGATAATAATTGGAGGGAAAGGTCCTCAATTTTACAACTGTCTGACCGATACCGGTCCTTCTGAATTTGGTGGTGAAGGAGGCGGAGAATATTTCAGTGGACTTTATCTGTACTGTATAAATGAAGATCCTGCTTTCCAGAATAGTACATTCTTTACTCTTTCTCAAAGCTCACCTTGTATCAACGGAGGTATGAAAGATGTATCTGCATTTGATCTTTCTTCAGTCGATATTTACGGATCTGTAAGACAGTATGACAGTGCTGCTGATTTTCTTGACAGGATCGATATAGGAGCTGTTGAATATCAGGGGAATCCTTCACCAATGAGATCGACTATGCCTGAATTCTCGTTATTACCGGGAAACTACGTCGGAAGTCAGACAGTGAACCTTACAGCTGAGCCGACAGGATCATCAATATACTATTCAACTGACGGAACTTATCCAGCGACTATATATTCCGGAGCATTATCAATAAATACAGATACAACTATCAGGGCAATATCATATTATTCAGGGATTGATACTAGCTTTGTCAGTTCGGCAGAATATAAGATCTACCCGAATCTGATGTCTGATACTGTATCGGGTGAATGGTCGGGTGTTATATATGTTGACGGTGATCTGTTCGTTCCGAGAGATTCTACTCTTACTATTAACCCTGGTACTGAAGTAATTTTCCTCGGTGATTACGGAGTTGAAGTAGTAGGAAGGATCCTTGCAGAAGGAGCAGAAAATGATTCGATCCATTTCCATGCAGAGAATCCTTCTATTGGATGGAAAGGTTTTGATGAAGAAGACATTTCATTTTTTGATGAAAACTTCGCATCAGTTTATGATTACTGTATTTTCAATGATTCTCAGGGAACACTGTTCTATGCAAAAAATAAATACGTAGAAGTAAAAAATTCACGCATAAGCGGCAATGAAAAAGTATCGGATTTCCAGTCAAAGAACAAAATGCTTTATTGTGATATTTACAATAATTCTTATGGCGGATATATATTAGATACTTACGGACAGGACAGTTTAACCATCAAGTATTCTAAGATACATCATAATACCTGTACAGCAAACGGTGTCGCAGGTATAATTGATCTGGGATATAGTAATTCGGAGCTTTCTTACTGCCAGATATACAACAACTCCTCCACCGGCGCAGAAGCACCGGTCAGTTCAAGAGGAACAAATCTTATAACAAATAACGTTATTCATAGTAATGAAGCAAAATATGGTGGAGGTATTTTTATTTCAGAAATGTTCGGGAATTATGGTACTAGGATATATAATAATACAATAGTTTTCAATAAATCTGCAAAAGGTGGAGGAATTTATATCGAAGAGGAGAACGATCCGCACATAGTCAATAACATTATTTACTATAATACTTCAACCGCACAGGAAGGTCAGATATACCTGTTAGATACAAAGCAGTATCCCGGTTTCACACATTGCGACATACAGGGAGGAAAAGATGCATTTGTTATCGGTGAAGAAGGAAATTTTTCAGGACTGTATAAATACTGCATTGATGAACATCCTGAGTTTTTAGATTCTACCACTTTTGATCTCAGATTACGTAGATACTCTCCTTGTGTGAATTATGGTACCGTAGTTGCCGACAGTCTAAATCTGGGAGCACTGGATATTCTCGGGAATAATCGTTTTAAATCTACAATTGACATCGGGGCTATCGAAATGCCGTTAACTCCTGATCCTGAAATTGTACTACTTCCTCAGTTCACCCCTTTTGCAGGTATACATGATCCGGATGTTACAGTTACAATAACTTCTCCGACACCTGGAGCAACCATATACTACACTACAGACGGTACTGATCCTGATGAATCTTCGAATTTGTATACCACTCCAATTTATCTGACAACTACAACAACATTAAAAGCTAAAGGATATTATACCGGAATTGAACCAAGTTTTATAACCGAAGCTGAATATAAAGTATTCCCTAATTCTATTTCAGGAAATGTTTACGGTACCTGGTACAAATCTCAGTCACCTTACTATATAAATGGAAATATTACTATACCAAATGATTCTACTCTGACAATAGAAGCAGGGGTCGAAGTGATCTTTACAGGATACTATTCATGTTTTGTTGAAGGTCAGCTTCTGGCTCAGGGTGCAGAGAATGATTCGATCACATTCAGACCGTATGATGAAAACGGGAAATGGTGCCAGATAATTTTTGATGAAACACTAGAAACCAACGGTGCTTCAGAGCTGGGTTACTGTATACTTGAAGACACAAGCAATGACCAGATCACAGACGGCCCACTGAAAATGAGATATTATTCCAATGTTCATGTGCATCATTCTACTTTCAGGAATAATATTAGTGAATCAGGTGGTGGAATTGTGCTTAAAAGCTCTTCTCCTCTGATAGAGAATTGTGAATTCTACAACAACGAATCCACCATGTTCTCAGGTTCAGCTTTAAGATTATATGAATACTCCGATCCGGTCGTAATTAACTGTAAGATATTTAATAATACCGGTACACCTGTCGATATAAATGATTCATCACCTCAAATCATCAATAATCTAATTGCAAACAACCAGGAAAACGGATGGGGTGGTGCATTGTATATTTATGGTGACTCTTATCCGGTAATAACAAATAACTCCATTGTAAATAATTCAGCTGGATATGGTGGAGGTGGTATCCATATGAGAGGATACATCGACTTTCCATCACCTATAATACGAAACACTCTTATATACGGAAATACAGCACCTGAAGGTTCTCAGGTAAATATTAATGGACTGGATTGCCAGCCGGAATTCAATTACTGTAATATTGAAGGGGGAAAGGAAGCATTCGGTGAAGAGGGTCCATTGTTACCTGATTATAAATATTTAAATAATATTAGTGCTGACCCTAAATATCTGGGTACGGGACCTTACCCATACTCATATAAGGGTAATTCACCATGTATCAATGCCGGAAGCCCGGATTCTACATCTTTGAATCTTCCGCCAGTGGACCTTGCCGGAAGGACCAGGATATTTAACGGATATGTGGACATAATCGATATCGGACCTTATGAGCATAACGGTCTGGCAATGGTTCAATATTCCGGTTCTTTAACAGATTCGGTCAGGTGGGTGGCTGATATCATTGAGATCGCAGGAGATGTTACTGCTTCTGGAATGGATTCTCTTAAAATTGTACCGGGTGTTCATATTAATTTCAAAGATGATTATCGGGTGGAAATTACTGATTCTCTGGTTGCAAATGGAACTGAGAAAGACAAGATCATTATCGAAAATGCAAAAGGTGGGTTTGTTCTAAATAATACTTCAAAGGGAAAAGCATCTGCACATATGAAACACTGGATCTATCAGGCAGATAGTGTAATAATTGATGATATGATCTCAATTACGGGTTACGATTCTGTTGCAATTGACAGTTCAACATTCTATAATGTTTCGATCATAATCAACGGAACAGCCGGCAAAGCAGCTTCTTCTGGTAAAAAGATCACCAACAACAGACTAACATTCTCTTCTGCTTCAAAGGGTAATGCTCGAACCGCAATAAAGATATTCGGAGATGATAAGGTAGCACTGATCAATAATGAGATAACTAATGCTGATACAGGTATAGTTATTCAGGGTTCTGGATTAAAAGCAAATGGCTCCGGTAAAAAGATCACTAATAACAGATTAACATTCTCTTCTGCAGTTAAAGATAAAGGAACTACGGTCGGAATATTATTTGACAACACTGCTGTAGATTCCCTGTACCATAACAGTATTTATGATATGGGTGAAGGTATAAAAGCTATCAATCAGACCTCAACGATCGAGGTACTGAATAATATTATATGGAATGATGATGACCAGATCACTCAAATAATTGATCCTGACTCCAAGTTGATCCTTAAGAATAATGATATCAGCGGTACGACAGATTATAATACCGGTGGAAATTCAGGGAATATCAATGATGATCCTTTATTCGTCAATCCGGCTATAGGGGATCTTCATCTCAATGAATCATCCCCATGTATAGGTCAGGCATTGGTAATATTAGGTTATCCATCATACCATGCTCCTGATATTGGAGCTTTAGAGTACGGATTAAGCTTTAGTACACCATACAATTTAGCTGCAACAGGAGATCTCGGAGTAATAAATCTTAGCTGGAATTCTCCTTATAAATCCAATAAAATTCTTACTCAATATTATGTGTACAGGGATGGAACAAAGATCGACAGTACTTCATCAACAAATTACTCTGACACAGATGTGGAAAACAATGTTGAATATACCTATCATATA
This sequence comes from Candidatus Delongbacteria bacterium, assembly GCA_016937995.1. Taxonomy (GTDB): domain Bacteria; phylum UBA4055; class UBA4055; order UBA4055; family UBA4055; genus WTAK01. The sequence continues at coordinate 10,707 of JAFGVM010000066.1, read as the reverse complement.
ACTGCGATGTATTCAACTCCGGATGGAGAGTCAGGACCTTCAAATTATATTACTTTCACAGCTTTAACAGAATTTTCGAGCCCATCATATCTTGTAGGTGGATTATCCGGTGAAGCAATAGAATTAAGCTGGATACTTGAATCTTCATCTAAGGCGCTTGTACAATTTAATATTTACAAGAACGGTACATTAATTGATTCGTGCGAAGCTATGTCATATACCGATACTACTTCTATGACAAACATGACATCATATGACTATTACGTAACTTCCGTTTATGAATATCCGACAGCAGAATCAGTGGCATCTGATACTATTTCGGTAACTATGTACAAACCTCCAGTCAATCTGACATATGAAACCAGCGGATCAACTGTATTTATTTCGTGGGATACTCCCGTAGCAAAAAGTGAGATCCTGAAACCTGTTTCAAAACAGAACAAAGAAAGAAGAGAAGATCCTGTAAGATCAGATCCCAAAGATGCATTGACAGGTTATCTTATATACAAGAACAACATTCTCTTATATACAATTACTGATCCTGACAAAGATTATTTCTATGACTATGGAGTAGTTGATGGAACTCATGAATATAAGATAAAAGCAACTTATACCGGTGGGAACTCCGGTTATTCATCTGCCATGAATGTCACTGTTTCAGGAGGAATAACTTATGCTCTGAATGAAGGTTTTGAAGGTTCTTCATGGCCACCTGATGGTTGGACTCTGTATGATGGGGATGGGATTAATACATCCTCTCCTGAGCAGATGAACTGGTTCCACCTCGTTGAAGCGGATGCCGGATCCGGAATTGTTGCTCATTCAGGATTGAACTGTGCAGGTTCAGTATCGATGGAAGGAGCAACTGAGAACTGGTTAATATCTCCTGCGGTTGACCTGACAGGTAATACTAATGTAGCTTCACTCAGGTACTATACAACATATGCATATACACCTTCAGAGCACTACAAGATCATGGTTTCTACAGCAACAAACTCACCGGAAGATTTTACTGAATTGCTTTATGAATTCACTCCATCTTCAAAGATCTTCGATACATGGTATGAAACAGAACTCGATCTTTCTGATTATGCGGGTCAGACAGTATATCTGGCCTGGATACATGAACAGGAGTCAAACATGTTTATCATTCTTGACGATATTACTGTAAGCAAGTATAATACAACTGAGCTTGCTACTCCTGCAAATGTTACTCTTGTTGCGTCAGGTGGAAATATTACGATAACATGGGACAGGATAATGAAAGATCAGTATTTAACTTATATTGTATATTCATCAGATGATCTGATCACATGGACTATCGAAGAAAGTAATATTTCAGATACTTCATGGACAGAATCAATTGTAAATGCAAGAAAGTTCTATAGAATAGTAGCTACTGATTCAGAACCTACGAAAAAAGTAAAAGAGATTAATTCAGAAACTAGAATTAGATAGGCAAGATCAGGTGTCTCTGTGAAAAAAGTCCGTTCTAACGGACTTTTTTAATGCAACATTTGATAATATTTCATATATTTGCAAAACTTAATGACTTAGAGCAGGATCTGAATGGAACTCAAAGAAGAAATAGGAATCGTTAAAAGGATATTAACTCTCTCTCTACCCGTAATGATGGGTGAGATAATGTTCAGTATCCTGAGTTTTGTGGACAGGTATTTTATTGCCAAACTCGGTATTAACGAGGCTGCCGGATCAAGTTTAAGCTCTACTATCATTTGGGTGCTTATAACTGTGAGTACTTTGATCACGGGTGGAACGATAGCCCTGGTTTCAAGAAAGACCGGAGAAAAGAATGAAAAGGAAGTAGCAAAAAGTGCTGAACAATCGATCCTACTGGCAATTTCTTTAGGATTGATCATAGGTGCAATAACATATTTCTTCTCAACAGATCTGATAGGTTTCTTCAATGCTGAAAAAACTGTTGAGGACTTGGGTAACCAATACTTCAGTATACTTATTTTAGGTTACCCTTTGATAATGCTTGGATCTACTTCGGGAGTAATATTTCAGTCCTCTGGAAATACAAAGACACCGATGTTCATTTTCACATTCATGAGTATTTTAAATATTTTTTTAGACCCTGTGCTGATCTTTGGATTTGATCTTCTATCTATTCCTGCTTTGGGAGTCAGAGGAGCAGCGCTGGCAACAGTTATTGCAGAACTTATAGCTTGCTCTTGGCTGGCTATTCTTTTGTATAGAGATAAAAATCTTAATCTAAGCTGGTTCAAGACTTTCATTCCTGACTTTAATATGATAAAAAGGATCTTAAAGATCGGTGTCTGGAGTGGAATGAACAGCCTTTCAAGACCATTATCGGCAATTTTCCTACAGAAGATCATTACATTTCACGGAACTTACTGTGTAGCTGCTTTCAGCTTTGGAGTTCAATGGATATCAATAATATTTATATTCATGCAGGGAATGAGAGTAGCGATCTCAACTCTTGTAGGTCAATTTCTCGGTCAGAATAATATCAAAGGTGTACATGATACTACCAGAACAGGTTTGCAATTCGGTGCTGTTTTCACTCTCATCATTATGGCTATTGGAATTCCACTGTCAAAACTTGCGATCGGTATTTTTACGACTGATCAAGCTGTTATAGATGCAGGAAGCGGGTATCTTATCATAGTCCTTCTGGGAATGATCTTCAACGTTCCAATGACAGTTTATGCAGCAGCATTTAACGGAGCCGGTGATACCGCTCCTCCAACGATAATTGCCTTTATTGCCAACTGGCTGGGAAAAGTCGGTTTTGCTGTAGTTACAACTTATTATCTGTATCTTGGAATTAACTGGATCTGGTTTGGTATTACATTATCGATCATAATTGAAGGTGTAGGCTTATCTATCTGGTTCAGGCGTGGAAAATGGATGCATAAAACTGTGTAGGAGCGTAATTTATTAAGCCCAAAAACAAAAACAAGGATTCTATAATGAAGATCACAATTGATCACAAAGAAATCGAAGTCATTTCAACAGATAAGAACATTGTCGATGTTGCAGACAGAAATAAAATTGGCATACCTGCTCCATGTTATAAAGCAGAAGAGAGAAAAGGTTGTTGTATGGGTTGTGCCGTTGAGATAGATGGAGAGATCAAGTATGCATGCTGTACAAAACCCATCGATGGCATGAATATTATTATCGACAGGATCGATCTTAAGCAAATTCGCAAAAGAAATCTTAGTACATATCTGCGTAAATTGAAAGATGGTACACTTGAGGAAGGTTGTACCTGTGGTTGCAGCTGTTCCGATGGTGATGGAGGATGCTGTTAGATTTTATATTTAACAATCTATAAAAAATGCTGTTAAATAAAGAATTATATGACGCAGTAACACGAAATTTAATACATTTTAAATCTCTTTTCTCATCCTTGCAGAAGGAATCTGCATTTGTTCTCTGTATTTCTGTACAGTTCTTCTAGCAATGTTCTTGTGCTCTTTTGTCAGCATCTCAGAAAGTTTCTGATCGGAGTAAGGCTGCAATTTATCCTCAGAATCTATGATCTCTTTCAGTCTTGTCTTGATCAAAGTTGTTGAGATATCGTCTCCCTCATCAGTATGGATCTTTTCGGTAAAAAAATATTTTAACTCAAATATACCGAATTCAGTGTAAGCATACTTCCCTCTCGTAGATCTGGAGATCGTCGCAATATCCATACCTATATCTTCAGCAACATCTTTTAATATCAAAGGTTTTAACTTTTCAGGTCCGTCCTCAAAGAACTCATCCTGAAATTTAAGAATTGAGTACATAACTTTTTTCAGTGTTCTTCTTCTTTGCTGGATAGCATTTATGAACCATTTGGCTTTTTCAAATTTATTACGGACAAAATCTTTCCCTTTCTTATCCATTGCAGAGTTGGAAAGCATTATCTTTGCGTCATTTTCATTAACATACAGGTTCTGTATTGAAGGAGAGTTCAAAAATACCTGAAGCTTTCCATCTATCCGCTGAATAATAAAATCAGGAACTATAGCAGAATTATCATCTGAGTATTTTTCCCAGGGATCCATTAATCTGGAAAGTCCGGGCTTTGGATTTAAATGCTTGATCTCATCAATAACTTCAATCATCTGATCACGGGATATGCCTGTTCTGTCCATGATAAGAGCCATTTTATTATTCATAAAATCATCAAAATGATCCTGTAGCACGGTTAATGTATCCTGCATATATAACTTTTTTGACTTAAGCTGAATAATAAGACTTTCCTGAATACTCCTGGCTGCTATACCCACTGGTTCAAGATGTTGAACTTTATTCAATACAGTTTGTACTTTTTCCTCTGATATATTTTCGAAAGTATCAGCGATTTCAGCAAGTTCCAGTCTGAAGAATCCACATTCGTCAAGATTGTCGATTATCTTCTGTGCGATCTCGATCTCATCCTGCAGAAAACTATCCTGATAAAGCTGGTCATACAGAGAATCCTTCAGTGTTTTAGTAAAAGGCTGCTGAAAATCATTATCATCATCATCTTTATTATATTGACCGGGGAAATTGTCCTCGTAATTTGAAAATTCAGAAATGAACTCCTCTATAGAAATATCCTCCGTTTTCTCCTGCACATCAATATCAGGCTGATCATCTATCTGATCTATGTTAGGATCTTCAATTTCAAATTCATCTGATTCAAGGAATGGATTTTCAGCAAGTTCCTGCTTTATTTTTGCTTCTAGCTGTAAAATTGGGAGAGCTAAGATTTCCGATCGTAAAATTACCGCTGGTTCCAGTTTGGTGTCTAGCCTGAGATTGGTGTTTAAAGTATGTTTTAACATGATACACCTCCCCAATTTTATTAAAAAGTCACTATGAACAACGTCAAAGAATTAACTTTTCCAAATAATTTATAAGGTCTGTGCAACGAATCGGCTCAGCATGACCTTTTAGTCTATATCCTCTTTTCTGTGAAGTTTAAAATTCTCACCCAGATAGAGTTTTCTGGCCGTAGGATCACTTGCAAGGAACTCTGATGATCCTTCTAACATTATCTTACCGTCGAAAAGAATATAAGCTCTGTCAGTTATCTTAAGTGTTTCATAAACATTATGATCGGTTATCAGAACCCCGATACCTCTCTTTTTTAAACCTACAACAATTGCCTGTATTGATTCTATCGTAACAGGATCTACTCCTGCAAAAGGTTCATCCAGAAGAATAAAGTCCGGATTTGTGACCAGTGACCTGGTGATCTCAACCCTCCTTCTTTCTCCACCGCTGAGAGAATATCCCAAACTTTTTCTAATGTGCCCGATCTTCAGGTCTTCAAGAAGTAATTCAAGTCTTTCTTTTCTCACTTTCTTACTTTTTTCAACAGTTTCAAGAATTGCCATGATATTATCTTCAACAGATAGTTTTCGAAATACCGAAGCTTCCTGTGGCAGATATCCCAAACCCTGTCTGGCGCGTTTATACATTGGCATTTTTGTGACTTTATTACCATTTAAATAAACCTCTCCGGCATTGGGCTTGATCATTCCGGTCATCATATAGAAAGTGGTGGTCTTGCCTGCTCCGTTAGGACCAAGCAATCCTACAATCTCACCTTTCTTCAGCTCAATGGAAACTGATTTTACAACTTCTTTACGACTGTATATCTTTTTTAAATTATCCGCTCTTAATATTTCTTTCATATTCACTTCTATTTTGTTTTTTCCAAAGCTTTCATTTTCAAATTACCCGGATAATATATCCCCTCACAACCACCTTTGATCTTTGCCTTTGTGATCCCCTTTTCATCAAGATGGATCACCAGAGTATCTCCAAGCAAGTAATTCGAGGCATTACTTTCAGCCTGTCCCTCTCTTATAAAATACACAATTTCAGCTTCCTTTGAAATAAGAATTTTCGAAAGTTTTTCATCCTTGAACCACATATCCATTTTTCTGCCTTTCATCCGGTCAATTTCCCTGACATTATTAGAATCTGGTATTGATATAAAGTTCGCGTTGCTAATGACCGATGCCTCTTTCGGGAAGAAATTTTGATTATCAGCGTAAATTAAGATAGTATCTCCGGTGATCGTACTTTTATCATTGATGACCTTTGGACTTATAAGAAGTTTTACAAGATCGCTCTTCTCATGAAATTCTCCATAATCTGTGGTTACGGACATCTTTCCTTTTTCTATCGAAACATTTTTATCGAACTGAGTTATTCCTGTGATCGATGAATGATCAATATTATCGCATTGAAAGAACAGTGTATCCGGTTCACTCTCTACATATCTTGACAATTCACAGCCGCCTCTTGCTGAAAAAATATTATTATCAAATCTGAAAGTACCTTTCACAGCTTTAAAATTCAACCAGCTTTTAAACTTCACTGTATCTTTAATACTCAGAATATTTATTGGTTTAAACCCGGAAATATTCTCTATAGGGTTTACGAATTCATTAACTTTTAGATCATATTTTGAATTCAGCTGTAAAGTTGAAGAGTTCAGGTCATAAAATGCCCTGTCTGTTTTCAGTTCATAATATTTCAGGGAATCAATAGCAAAAACACTGTCGATAGTGGTTGAAACTATAGTCTCTTTCTTCATATCGTATTTCAGTTCTTTGCAGAACAACAGGGATGGTGTCTGATAATATTCAACCCTTACTGAGTCCTTTACCATTAATCTGTCAAATAACTCAACAATATTAGCCGTTTTACCAAATACAGAAACATCCTTATGATGTATCTTGACATTACCTGTCAAATATGCTGATCTTTTATCTTCAAATCTGAAAATATCAGCTTTATCACAATGTATCGTTAATGAAGTATCTCTAAGAACAACATTACGAAATAATTTTGCACTTTTTAGATCTTTGCCTACTATGGCAGAGTCACAGTCCACTTTATATATATCATACTCGATCCTCACATGTCCGTGAATAATTCTTCTTCCGTCTTTGGTCTGTCTGAAAAAATCAGCTTTCTTTATATTGAGAAGTGATTGTCCGAACAGTTGAGAAGCTAATAGCAGAATGATGAATATGTAGAATGATCTTTTCATTTTTTTTAATGTTGATTGGAATAAATAATTTTAGCGCCTAATATTACTGTGTTTTCAACAGTTTCATGATCTTTCTCAAGTTTGTCACTGATCAGTTTCGAATCTCCACCTGTCAGGATCACTTTCATTTTTGTTTTCAGATCTTTCTCTATCTTATAGATCAAATTATCACAGGTGGAAGCCAGACCGTTGATTATTCCGGAGCTGATACACTCGATCGTATTTTTACCGATGATGTAATCAATTCCTTTTTTTTCTATCTCAGGTAATAGTGATGTATTCGAACTTAATGCTTTGCTGCTTAGATCTATACCCGGAAGGATCATTCCGCCTTCAAAATATCCCTCCGGACCGATTATTTCAAACGTTAAAGCAGTTCCGATATCTATTACGATTACAGAATCTCTATATTTTTCCACTGCATAAGCAACATTGCACAACCTGTCTATTCCCAACTCTTTGATATCCTGATATCTGCTCCTGATATCAGGAAAAGAGTCGTGAGTAATTATATAGGGTTTCACTGCAGTATTTGAAGTTATACATCTCCCATAAAGTTCAGTCATTTCAGGAGCTACAGATGCTATCGCAATTTTATCAATGGAATATCCTAAAATGAGATCGATACTACGGATAAATTCCTGAGATACTTCATCCGTTCTTCTGAAATGTTTAATGCTGGAGATATCGATTATTTTATCATCTCTAAAAAATGCAGATGTAATTGTAGAATTACCTATGTCCAGTATCAGTTCCACTTTCTATTCCACTGATTCGATCTTTACATCCGGCCAAAGTTCTTCCAGTTTGTATATCTCCCTGAAAGATGGGTCAAATATATGGACCATTATATCAGAGTAATCCAGTACGACCCATTTACTGTTAGATTGACCTTCATAGCCGATAGGTTTAACACCAATTTTTGACAGTTCTTTTCTGATATGCTCTGAAAGTGCTTTAAGATGTTGATCCACAACACCGGTTATCAATACAAAATATTGAAAATGTAACTTGTGCTCAGTTGCATCAATGATCTTAATATTCTCACCTTTTTTATCTAAAGCAAGTTCGGTTATTTTTTTTGCCAGCTCGTATCCTTCCATTATTTGCCCCGTTTTATATTCAATTGTTTAGAAAAATTATGTATTTAAAAAAAATGAAAACCACTGGAGATATGAAAATAATACTGTCAAATCTATCCAGAATACCACCGTGTCCCGGTATTATATTTGATGAGTCCTTTACTCCGGAATCTCTTTTCAACATAGATTCGAACAGATCTCCGAATTGCCCAAATACCGAAATGATAAGTGAAAGTATCAATACGTTGATCATGCTCAATTCCCGCATTTCATACATTGCAGTGTATTTGAAGATCAATACTCCTGTTAAAATCGCAAATATTATTCCGGAAATTGAACCTTCAATTGTCTTTTTGGGACTTATCTTTTTTGCAAGTGAATGGGTCTTGAACATTTTGCTACATGTCATTCCTCCCAGGTAAGCAAAAATGTCAGTTGCCATGATAACTGAGTATATGTAAATAAATATTATCGGTTCAGTGATCTTGAGAGTTTCCAGTAAGGCAGCAGGAAAAATACCGAGATAAATGAATGCTAATGCATAACCGGACACAATTTGGGTCGGATTCTCTTTCCCTCTGAATAATTCTGTTAAAAATAATATCAGAGCCAGAATAAATGCTACTTCTATTCCGGTAGTAAGATCATAGAATAGTACAGATATTGGGACTAAAGGAACCAGAAATGTTACGGTTTTGCTGAGAAATACTTCCTTTTTTTCGTAAAATGATACAAGCTCTTTAGTTCCAAGAAATGATATCAGAAAAATAAATAGAGTAAAATATTGATCCCCTAAAAAAGGAAGATATAGAATCACAGGTGCAGCTATTAGTGCTACTAACGATCTTACTACAAAATTTTTATTCATGATCAGTCCGGTTCTCGATTAACTTTAATTATGATTTAAATATAACCTAAATGCATATGTAATGAAAGCTATTCCTCTTCAGGTTCAACCTTATCTACTTTTAAGCTGTCTTCATCAAATTCTATCTTTTCTGGTGGATCTTCAAGAGTTGATACAAGCAACCTTATCTCTGTACCCTGATATACTATCTCACCCTTTGAAGGTTTCTGATCAATAACAGTGCCCGGTAAAAGATCTTCATCTTTGTAATACACTACTTCTCCGATCTTGAACCCGCTTTTATTTATCTGCTCAGCTGCTTCCTCTATGTTTTTCCCTTTTACTCCCGGGATCACAAATTCTGTTGGATGTTTACCAAGACTTACTACTATGAATAAACTGTCTCCTATAACCGCTGAATCATTCACTACTAATGATTGTCCCATCACTACACCTTCCGGGAAATCAACACTGAATTCATACAGGATACTGTCTAGATACAATTTAGAATCAAGTATATTATACTTTGCATCCTGCGGTGACATACCTATCAGATTTGGAACGATTGCCGGTAATCCGCCTTTTGAAACTGTAACATATATTTTCCGGCCTTTTTTACAAATAGATCCGGCCTTGGGATGGTGCTCTATTATTATACCGGGAGGCACATTAAAATCTACCTTTTCTGTGATCTCGTCAGACAGTATAAAACCATCCATTTCCAATATTCTTTTAGCTTCATCTATATTCCTCTCTGTAATATCCGGTACAGGATATTCATCTCCTAAATTAGTATACGAAGGCATTATTACAGAATCGAAGATAAATAACGATAATGAACCCAGTATCAGCATAGTGACAGAAAATATTACTAACGGTTTAAAATAGAATCTCAGGAATTTTAGTATTTTTGTTATTAGTTTCATTGTCAATTTTCCATTTTCAATTATCAATTATATTTTTAAAATATTCGTACTTCTCCTTATCAAAATACTTCTTCAAATATGCTTTTGCAATTTTTACCGGTTCCACCGGGAAATCTTCATCATTTGTTTTCATTTTTGAAATTTCTTCAACTACTACCATTCCTTCAGCCACCCTTCCAAATATTGTGTATTTCCCGTCCAGTTCAGGCTTAGGTCTTAAACTAATATAAAATTCAGTAGGATCTGACTTCATTTCAGGATTAACTTTATCATCTTTTCTTGCTGCTCCGACCGCACCTCTGAAATGAATTTTATTAATCTCAGGGTTTAATAATTCCGTATCATTTTTATCTGCTCTCCCTGTCTGGATCACAAAATCTTTTACTATCCTGTGAAATAATTTTCCATTGTAAAATCCTTCGTTGACCAGGTTCTTGAAGTTCTGGACATGATCTGGAGCATCTTTATCAAAGAACGTTATCGTAATATTGCCCTTCTCTGTTTCAAGAACAGCTGAATCCACATAATATGCAGTACTGTCCGTTGAATTTCCATAGATCAATCTGCATAGTAGCAATATTAGAAGAAATAGTCTTATTTTCATACAAGGTGAAAAATAAGCAAGATGTAGTCTTTATTCAATGAAATAAATAAGTAAATATATTCAATATCTTTGATAATGAAAAATTAAATACTTGCAGATCCTTCACTGTTTATTTTTATTACTAACTTGATATACATTAAAAAAATACGGTACTCGTACCATATATCCGGAATTTTTACGCACTAACTGGTTGGAAATACGGTACGAGTACC
>JAFGVM010000065.1 GCA_016937995.1 Candidatus Delongbacteria bacterium | reverse complement strand
TTTGTCAAGTAATTTGTAAATATTTTTTTGATTTTTTTTCGCCTAATGTTTTTAGGCTCAATTCCTATGATCCCCAACGTACTTTAGGCTCTAATTCCATAAAGTCTATTCCCGGATCATTCACTATATTTAAAATGTTTTCTATGTGTTTTCTTATTTCTTTATGATCTGTTGTTGCAAAAACTAATCTTTTGAAACGTTTTAGATTAGGTAAGGCCCTAAAATAATTCTGATATAATTTTCTCATCTCAAATTGCGCTCTTTGCTCTCCAAGATATTTGACTGAGAGATCAAAATGAAAAAGACACAGCTCCTGTCTCTCCTCGAAAGGGATCTCATGAATATACTCTCCAGTATTGAAATAATCCCTTGTTTGTTTAAATATCCATGGATTACTCACTGCTTCTCTACCGATCATAACTCCGTCACAGTTCGTTTCACTGAACATTCTTTTCGCATCTTCAGGAGATTTTATATCTCCATTACCCACCACAGGTATTGAGACATTCTCCTTTAATAGCTTTATATAATTCCAATCAGCATTGCCACCGTATTTCTGTGATTTTGTTCTAGGGTGTAAAGTTATCATTTTTACACCGGCATCTTCTATCCTTTTTCCTGTTTCCAATATATTAATTGTATCAAAATCCCAACCAATCCTTGTCTTGGCAGTTACTGGTGTTTTTACACTCTTTACAACCTTTGAACATATTTCACCTAGTAATGGCAGATTTTTTAACAAACCTGCTCCGTTACCATGACCCGATACTTTAGGTGATGGGCAACCGAAGTTCAGGTCAATTACTTCCGGTCCGTAAGATTCCACTATCTGGGCTGCTTTTGCCATATTTTCAGGATTATGACCGAATAACTGAATGGCTACCGGCCTTTCTTCTTCAAGTATCTGTATCTTACCCATAGTTTTCTTATTGGTATATATAATCGCATCAGAGTTAACAAATTCAGTGAACATCAGATCAGGGTTCATTTGTTTTATCACAATTCTGAATGGAATGTTCGTATACCCGTCCATCGGCGCAAGTATTAAAGGTTTACTGAGTTTGATTTTACCTAAATCTATTATCATATGATCATTAACATTAACGGCTTATTAACTGACTTGCGTAAACGTAATCGATTTCAGGATATACTTCAGTAACCATCTTTAAAAGTGTCTTGTAAGTATTTATCCTTGCATGACCAATTATCAGAATGTCCGATCCGTCTGCAACATGATTTGTTGCCTGTCTGAACATATTCTCAATATCTTCAGGGTCATTACTGTTGTCCAAGAACAATTTAGCTTCGAAGATTGGAACACTGTAGTATTCAGCCATTAATGAACAATACGAGTTCGGTGTGGTCTTACTGTCAACAAAGAACATTCCTTTATCCTTAAAGACATCGAAGAACATGTCCATAATTTCATAATCAGAAGTTGCTTTTGAGCCCATATGATTATTCATTCCTTTTGCTTCAGGGATCAATTTTATCGCTCTTGTCAGCATACTGTCTATCGTTACTCTGTCCATGTCGGTAGTTATCTTAATATTTTCCTTTTCAATGCTCCCCTTCATTGGTTCCATCGGTAAATGTATCATTACCTCTTTATTTTTTTCTTTTGCTGCCTTTGCAGTTCTGGAACTTGCCCAGTGATCTGGAAAAATAGATAAAGTTATCGGTTTTGGAAACTCCAGCAATCCCTGAATGAATTCAGGCCCCCATTGATCACCAAGATCGTCAATCACTATCGCCATACGACCGTTAAATTTTATCTCTTCATTTAACCCTGAAACCAACCGTATTTCTAGCATTGCAGGTAAACTGTCATTTATTGAAAAATAAAATTTAAGTATTTTAGCCAGTTCATTCTCAGATACTTTAGAAAGCTCTACGTTATACTTTCTAAATAAAGTTTGAACAAATCTATTGTAACGAGCCATTCCTATTGAATTGGGAACTTTTATCCTTTTATACCATAAACTGTCTGTTTTTTTATTATATATCCATTTTTTGTTAAAATCTTTCTTCAGAAACTCATCATCAATGATATTAAATATCTCATTTTTATTTGACAAGCTGTCAGAATCGTGCTTTTCTAATGATTTAAATTTTGATAAATATTCTTCTGCTGCAGCTTTTTCATCATTTTTTGAATTTATTACGAACAATAAGGTGTTTATCACCAGTATAATTAAAATTATTATGTAAAGTATCTTCTTCATCTAAGGTCTTCCCAGTATTTGATCCTGTAAATTGAACTGTCTTCTGTAACATATACTTTCTGATAAATAAACCGTGCAAAACCTGTAAAGTTAACAATGTCATCTCCCGAATAGAACCCTATATTAAATGAAGTATATATGGTTGTATCTTCAAAAGTTGTATATTCCGGGAAAATTGTATTGAACATCAGGTCGATATTTTTGAAATTCCTGAATATCCTTTTCGTTATCCTGATATCTTCATCCCGGTTCCAGGTTTCAGGAGTTCCTTCATTATCATATTCAAAAGTAAAATCATCGTGTAACAGACCTTCGTAGAGAAAAGAATCTTTAAAAGTATATGCGTAAACAAAATTCTGCATTAAACCTTTTACAGTTTTATTGTCACCTCTCAGAGAAATATTATCAAAATGTTCGTAATCAGGAGAAAAAATATTACAGGAATACAAAAATAGAGCGAGGGTGAAAATAACAGTATATTTTATAAAATTTTTATTCATTGTATCATTTTGTCATGCTGAATTTATTTTAGTATCAATTTTCAATTATATAACTCCCATCTCTATCATCTTTTCTGCTATCTGGATCGTGTTCAATGCAGCTCCCTTCCTCAACTGATCCCCACTGACCCATAGTGATATTCCATTTTCAAAAACAAGATCTTCTCTTATTCTTCCAACCAAACAACTGTCTTTTCCTTCTGCAAGCAATGGCATAGGGTATATGTTATTTAACGGATCATCAAGTAATTCTACTCCTTCAGCATTTTTAATCATCTCTCTAACATTATCAATAGGTATCTTATTCTCCGTTTCAATTGTCACAGCTACGGAATGAGCTGTTTTTACTGGAACTCTGACACAGGTTGCAGATATTCTGATATTTTCATCATTGAATATCTTCCTTGTCTCATTGACCATTTTCATTTCTTCTGCTGTGAAACCATTTTCATCCATTCTGTCTATCTTGGGGATCAGATTATTTGCTATCTGATGTGAAAAATACTTTATTTGAGGATCCTGCCCAATAACAATTGCCTTGTTCTGATCTATCAATTCATTAATTCCATCCTGTCCTGCACCCGATACAGCCTGGTAAGACGAAGCAATTATTTTCTTTATTTTTGAATATTTATTAATTGCATTTAAGGCCATTAAAGTAACTATTGTGGTACAGTTGGGGTTTGCAATTATTCCATTATGATTTGAAAGTGCTTCTGGATTTATCTCCGGAATAACAAGTGGAACATCTGAATCCATTCTGAAAGCTGAACTGTTATCAATTACAGTACAGCCTTCACTTACAGCTATATCCGCATACTGCTTACTTATCATAGCACCGGCAGAAAATAAAGCAATGTTAATATCTTTAAAACTGTTCTCGTTCAAGGTTTTAACGGTTGATCTCTGACCTCTGAACCAATATTCTTTACCGGATGATCTCTCTGAAGCAAGTAAAATAAGATTATTGACAGGAAAATTCCTTTCTTCCAAGATCGAAAGCATTGTCTCTCCGACAACACCGGTTGCACCTACGATCGCTATGTTATATTTTTTAACTATCAATTGCAGATTATCCATTGTCAGTTGCAGACTATCTTTCTATTCCGACCGATTTCACAGAAACGATCGTTTTCTTCTCCGGATATGTATATTCAATATAGAAGAGTTTGTCCTTTGTTAAAGCTGGAGCATCGGTATCATTTTGAAAATCAAGTTTTTCATAGTACGTTTTTTCCTGATCCCTCCACTTTTGCAGATCCACTACACATAATGAATTATACGGTGCGTATTTCGATATCAACACCTTGTTTTCGTTTAAAAAAGCTATCCCGTTATCCTTTGCAGGAACATCTTCGAGAAGAATTTCAGATGTCTCATTTTTTTGAATTTCAGCAGTTAATTTTCCGTTTTCATATGATACTTTTGCAAAACAGAGATTTACTTTATTGATATTATCCTTTATAAAGTCTTTATCCGTTCTAGCTAATGAAACAGCTTTATTATAGAAGATATACTGTCCGTCTGTACTCCATTGGAACGAATAATCTCTAAACCCGTCAAGATCATCAATTGTGACAACTGAGCTGGTTTTTGTGTCATAGATATTCAGAAAATATTTTGCATAAAAACTATCCGTATTTCTGATCTTAAGCTGATAACTTATGTATGCGACTAAATTCGGGTCTTTCGGAGAACATTTAACTCTGAATTGATCAAACTCTTCCTCAGATAGTATGTCAAAATTAATATTTTTAAATTTCTGTTCCTCATTTTCGAAAATATTCTTTATCATAGCCAGATTGAAACTTTTATTGTACTTCGCTTTTTTATCTTTCTTGGACACTTGTCTTGAGAAGAAAAGGTCCTTTCCATTGGAACTGAATGAAGGATACATACAATAAGATCTTTCATTACGTTGATCGTAAAGATCTACAAGGTAACCTTTAATGGCAGATGAATTGCTCAGACTGTCATCCAAAAGCTTACAAATATAGATATTTTCTCTGTTTTTATAACCATTACCATTAAATGCGAACCATTTTTTTGTCGGATGCCAAACAAGTGATTTGTCTTTAACATAAAATTTATTATCATTAGAAGTATCAAATTCTATCTTTGATGATTCCACTCTGAACAATGTCCTCTTTACAATGTTGTAGAGAAATAACTTAACAGTTTTATCTGATTCCATGCCTATGTCAGAATCATATTTCACTTCAAAACTGATAATATCGTTATTATATGGTGCTACCTGGAGATTGTTGATAATTCCATTTATCTCAGGATGCTCACTAGATATAATATTTTCAATCGTACCCAAATCAGTTAATCCATCTTTTTTTGATAGTTCAAGATCGTACACTATAGTTGACTCTAAAGGAATTGGGAAATTAAACTCCATCGGTTCAATATTTTTTGCTGTCAATTTAATACTTTTTGCGGTCTGACTTAAATAGATATAGTATTTACCACTGCTTTCAACTCCTTTTTTTACAATATCCTGACCTTCAAATTTTAATTCTTCCAGAGTAGATTTGACCCTGATAAGTGCACAAGGGTTTCCTGTTTTATCGTTCACTGGATTTCTTCTTCCTGCAAGGTCCATTTTATTTTTCTCAAATAACGTTACATCAAAGACAGCGCTGAATAGATATGCAGTAAAGATCAACAGGATCAATATTGATTTTTTCATTTCTCTCACCTTTACCTATTATGTTTGTTTACCTGATTTATTTTGAATTCGTTTACTTTCCGTAAAAATACTGTTGTAGAGCGCATTATAAAATTCCTGATTTCCTGTATTTTCTGTTAATGACCTGATCTTATCTAATATCTCCTTTTCTCTGTTTTTGTCTTCTACTTCACTTTTTAGAGACATGATCTGTTCAACTATTTCAAATCTTTCGATGATCAGCTTTATGACCTTTTCGTCTAACTGGTCAATTCTATTTCTTAGTTCTTTTAAATTCATTTCTTGAACATCATTATTATTTTCTGTTGAAGTTTTGTGATCTTCTCTCTGTAAGCTAACATCAATATCGATATCATTGCTAATAACGCAGCAAATAACGCCATTATTATTGAATTATAGATCTCTGTGCTAATGATCTTATTTGTGTAAGGTAATCTTTTTTCGTTAATGAACATAGGATAAACTACATCAATCTCTGATAGCATGGGTATTTTAGCACCGTATTTTTTACTAAGACCTATTGTAAAATCTTCTTTCGCTTCATTAACTGTTGTATGCAGCTCTCTGTTCCCGAAAGGTTTTTTATACTCCAGTCTTAATACATCCAGTTGTTTCAATATTTCAGATTTCTTTTCGTTATATTCCTTCTTTCCCATCACTTTAACATGCATTTTTTTATTCTCGATAAATTCATCTAGAGTTGACTGCAGTTCATCTTTTTGAGAATGATAGCTGTTATATTTATCCTGAGTTATGCAAAGAGCTTCAAGACCCCATCTTGAGATCATAACCTGGCAGATTTCAGGTATTGCAACGTTCTTATCTATGAACAATGATCTGTTGATATCCTGGAATTTTACTATAAATCCACCAAAAATGATCTGTGGTACCAATATTAATGGTATTATGTTCTGAGCTGCTTTAGAAGTAAGTTTCGGAAATGAGGATATGAATAATCCCATAGAAGTACCCGCAATAGATACCAGTGTCAGAATTAACAGGTAATTCACAAATAGTTCTTTCAATTCCAGTATCCAGAATCCTACAATAAGAAATAGTAGATTCTGAACTATGGAGAATACCATCAGTGTCAGAAATTTTGAGACATAATATTCAAAACTGTTTATGTTAAGCATTTTTTCCCGGAGAAGTATCGTTGCATCCTTTATTATTTCATCAACACTGTTCGATAAAGCAAAGAAAATCGACACTATCACGGAAAGGAAAATAAATGTCATAAGATACTTGTTGTCGTACAGAGAGTATTCTTCTCCCGGAATATATTTAAGCAGTAAGGCAATGATAGCACCAAGTACCGGAGCTTCAAGGAAGGTTATGGCAAGATTGGATTTATCTCTCAGTTTGTTTACAAAATTCCTTTGAAGCAACACAAAGAACTGCATAAATTTTTCAATTATTGTAAGCTTAGGTTTTGGTGGAATAAATTGATTCTTGTGCTGTGGTATCTTTACCGAACTTGATACCTTCTGGTAGTCATTGAATTCCTCTTTCCAATAATCCGGTGTATGCTTTCTATGGTCTAAAGGGGTTCCGTCCTTATCCCTGGCAGGCTCCTCCAGCGTTTCCAGAATAAGATCAGGTTCAACATTCTTACATGCAGGACATTCTATATCCTCTCCGAAATGCTGCCTTGAATGCTCACGGAAATATTTTAAACAATTATAATTATTACCATAGAATGCAAGCTTGCCACCTTTGTCCAAAAGTATCAACTTGTCAAATATCTTGTATATCTTTGAACTTGGCTGGTGGATTATCACATAGACAATTTTTCCATCCAGTGAAATTCTTTTAAGCAACTCAATTATCTTCTCTGAATCTTTTGATGATAGACCAGATGTTGGCTCATCAAGTAGCAGGACCTCTGAATCGGCAAGTAGTTCCAGGCCGATATTGAGCCTTTTTCTTTCTCCTCCACTTAGAGTTTTATCAAGAGCATTACCGACCTTTGTGTTTTTCTTCTCAAAAAGATTGATATCCTTTAGTACTTTATCAACATGAGAAACAAGGATTTCCTTTTTCTTTCCAGGATTTCTAAGTTTAGCATTGTAGAACAGGTTTTCATAAACTGTCAAATTATCGAAAAGAAGATCGTCCTGGGGAACAAATCCCATGAAATTTTTCAAAAAAGCATAGTTCTCATGAAGGTCAATGTTATCAAGAGATACATCACCCTGACTGGGTTTGTAATTTCCGTTTATTATATTCAACAAAGTTGACTTTCCACAACCGCTTGGTCCCATAACAGCGATAAGGTCACCATGCTCCATTTCGAAAGAAATGTCGTCAATGCCCAGGGTATTATCACTGAAATAATGCTTCACCTTATTGACTACAAACGAACTGAAACTGAACCTTGATCTTTCAATACTGTTGTTCTCAAAATCCAATATCAGGATATTACCGTTGATATAAAGTTTATCACCCTGTTTAAGTTCGTATTTTGTAACAGTCTTATCGTTTAGGTATACGTCGTAAGGGCAGTTCTCATTGATAAAATAATACTTGCCTTCATGAAGTCTGATCAAACACTTCCACTGATGATCTATCTCATCCTCAACTACAATGTCAGCTTTCTTATTTGAAATTGTAAAATCGAACTCCTCAAGATCTATATGATAGAACTCTTTTTCGATGATATTTTCATAAACGATCTTCTTAATATTCAGGTTCTTGCCGTTTATCTGTATAACATCGTTGATGTTGACATATATCGTATTGTAGCCCCTGACCCTGTTTATCAGCAGCTCTGAATCATCTGAAAGCAATTCAATCTTAATGATAGATTTTACCAGGAATAGCTTTGCAATACTTGTCTGGTCCTTTTCTTTATCAAGTATGATCTCATCTTCCTGCTTGTTCAGGAAAAAAGTTTTTTTGTTGTAATAATTCAGTTTTATTTTAAAGTATGATTTTATCTGCTCGTAAAGGATCGTATAATCATTTATCTTGATATTCGAGTTAAAAAGTACTTTGAAAGGTGTATTTTTGTCTAGGATATAGTTATCTACCGATACAGTATTAAGATCATCTTTCTGAATTATGAAAAAATTATTTTCTATGGAGTAAATGTCTACTTGAAGACCTTCGTACGGGAAATATACATCAGCCTCGTTAATGTTAGCTCTTATTCTCAGTGGTATTATAGATGTACTTATTTTTGATACTATGTCATCATCAAATACATTTGTGATAGTTTCCATCTCACTTTCATCAAGTTTCATGGAATTCGCGTAGTTTAATGCCTTACTTAAAAGAGATGCTGCATAAGATGACATATTCTTCAGTAATTCTTCATCTTCAATGTTAAAAGGTTTGTTATTTGTCTTATTCAGTACCTGAAAAACACCTACGATATTCATTTTGTTCTTACTTGCTATAGGCATGGATAACATTGTAAGTGTTTTGTAACCGGTAAATTTTTCGGATTCTTTGCTGTACAAAGGTTCATTCTGGGCATCCTGGATGTTCAGAGTTTTATTGTTGACGTAGCAGTGCCCGACTATACCCTTACTCTTGGATATCCTTATCTCATCGACTCCGTGAGCAACGTAAGTAAAAAGATCATCCTTCTTTTCATCGTAAAGAAAAATACTGCAGCGGTCTGCACTCAAAAGCTCCTTGGTAATATCAGTAAGCTTGATCAACAGACTTTTAAGGTCCTTAACATTATCAAGGCCTTTAGTAACAGTAACTAACTTGTTATCCATATTTATTACCTAATAAATTCATATATGCTATAATGGACTAATAATATAATTAATAATTGAGCTTTTTACAAAGCTAAAATAAAAAAAAGACAGGTTCATGCCTATCGTTTAAGTTAGAAATCAGAAATCAAAGGTGTCAATCTAAACGATGAAATAAAAAAAGGGCGTTATAAAACGCCCTCACTGTACACTGGTCACTGACCACTGTAAACTAGAATGTCAAACTCAATGCATTCTGGAATTCTCTGATAATTAAAAGTGCTTCCGCACCAGAAATAGTCTTACTTAGTTCGAACTCACCATTAATGTTGGCTTTCATGATACCTCTTGTAGCACAGACTGCCATTGCATTGTATGCAGGATGAGATGTTCTAACATCAACGAACATTGAATTCTCTTCACCGAAGTGCTTTGTATAAAGACTCTCATCGTTAGTGATCATTACCATAACTCTAAGAAGCATTAAAGCATATTCAGCTCTGGTGATCTTTTTGTCAGGATAGAATTTATGATCCGGAGCTGTTTCCATCACCCCTTTCTCTAGAACCTGCATTATCCAACTCTTTGCCCAGCTTTTATCAATATCTACTGCAAGCTTAGCTTCAGCCTTTTCTGCTTCGTACTTCATTGGATCTTCAGGAGCTTTGAATTCAGTATCATACTCTTTCTTTTCTCTTTTATCAAGGATCTGGTTGATCTTTAACTCTTCGATAAAAAGAACTGCGATCTCAGCTTTACCAACCTCATCCAACAAGGCAACTTTTGCACCCACTTTGGTACCTGGTCTTGCTCTTTCGATCATCTGAACTTTTTCCCACTCAGCATTTGCTTCTGTTGCATAAAGGCTTTTAAGCTTAACAACCTCTGCAAAAGCTTTCTTTGCCATAGAAAAATCATAAGCATATTTTGCTGTGATACCTTTGAAATAATGTGCTTCAGCCTGAGCTTTGATGTCTCTTAACTCATCAGCCAACTCCAAAGCTTTATCGAATTCATCCACAGCATCTTCCAGCCACTCATCAGCATTAACACCTTTGTTCAAGATACCTAACGTTCTACCATAGCAAGTGTGAACAAGAGGAAGCTTCTTATTTAAAGATATACCTTCCTTAGCGTTGTCCTTAGCTTTACCTTTGTCACCTTTGATAGCATAATACATTCCAAGACCAGCGTATGCACCTGCCTTATCTTCCTTCTTCCAGTCGATCTTTATAGCATCATCAAATTCTTTTTTTGCTTCCTCGTACTTTCCATCATTAAAAAATTTCATTCCCATACTGATATGCATTTCAGGACTGTCAAGAACAGACTCAGATTTTCTTGTGTCCGGTGAACATCCAACTGTAAGAATGAATGTCAGACTTAATAATAAAATTATCAACTTCTTCATAATTTACCTCTTTTGTTTTTTGATTACAGTGCAATTAAGCAATATCCTTGTCAATAAACTGTGACTCAACTCACAATGTTCTAATTGATTATCGCTATTACTCTACATTCCTGTAAAAAATTCAATTTAGTTGAAAGTTCTTTTATCTTTGCAGCATCCTCATCGCTTATAATGATGTCTGCTTTGTTTGTTCCTTTAACACCGATAGCACTTATTACTAAGGGGTTTCCTACGACTCTGGAATTTTGCTTAGCTTTTTCAACGTCCTTCAAATATCCCAGCATTCCCTGCTGAACAGCAAATTCTTTAGAAACATTTGCACTTCCGTATACCTCTGTACCAGCTTTATTGAATATCTTAGGTGATAACGCAGGTCTCAACTGAACCGCTCTACAGTCAATTATCAAACCTGTGTAAACTCCCGGTTGATCCGGCACAAGATCAGACAATTTATAGTCAGCTTCTTTTACAGGAGCAGTTTCGTCAAAAGTTTCACCACCAAGAACAAGATCACTCAGGTCACCGTTTATGCTCATCTCAACTGTAACTTCTACAGATCCGTCTTCGAAATATTTAGGTTTACCGACCATTCTGAACGCTTTAGCGATTCCTTCAACCTGTGTTTTTACAACATCAGAGGTGGTCATATAATTTTCTACTACACTTTCACTGGAAACATACATTCCCTTAATGGTAGCTATCATGTCTCTAACAGCATACATTTTTGCAGCATTGATGGCACCGGCTCTTTTAACTGCCATATTCGGAGCATCGGGATTTGGTGCCCCTATACCTGTAGCAGTAATAGTTCTGTTAGACCAATCTACACCATTTACAACGACCGGTTCTATAGGTTCCTGAACAACGACTTTTACTATGTCTGCAGCAGGAGGTGTGATCACTTTTTCCATCACAGGTTCAACTTTCTTTTCCACTACCGTTTCGGGTTTAACTTCAATTTTCGCTTCTTCCTTAACAGCAGTTGAAGAACATCCGACTGTTAGGATAAATGAAGCTGATATTACAAGTAATATAAATTTTTTCATCATTTGACCCTGTTTATTTTATGATCGCTATAACTCTACATTCCCTTAAGAAGTTCAAGTTTGCTGAAAGTTCTTTAACTTTTGCAGCATCTTCATCACTGATAACAATATCAGCTTTATTAGTTCCCTGAACACCGATAGCTTTTATGATGTAAGGGTTATTTTGTACTCTGGAAGTTGCTTTTGCTTTTTCAATATCCTTAAGATATCCAAGCATTCCCTGCTGAACTGCGAAATCTCTTGATACATTAGCTGAACCATAGATCTCAGCACCTGATTTACTCAATACTTTAGGAGATAATGCAGGTCTTAACTGCACTTCTGAACAATCGATTATCAAACCTGTGTAAACGTCAGGTTTATCTGTTGCGATGTCAGAAAGTTTGTAATCAGCCTCAGCTACTGCCGGAGCTTCTGTATCAAACTGCTGTTCTTTCATTATAAGAGAACTCAAGTCACCATCAATGCTCATTTCTACAGTCACCTCTACTGATCCATCTTCGAAATATTTTGGTTTTCCAACCATTCTATATGCTTTAGCGATTCCTTCCACCTGAGTTTTCACAACATCTGAAGTTGTCATATAATTTTCAACGTTACTTTCACTAGAAAGATACATACCTTTAATTGTAGCTACCAAGTCTCTTACAGCATACATTTTCGCTGCATTGATCGCTCCCGCTCTTTTTGCTGCCATGTTCGGCATATTTGGATTTGGAGCACCAATTCCACTTGCAGTTACAACTCTTCTCTCCCAGTCGATCTCACCCTGTGCAAAAAGCGAAAGCACCATGATCAACATTGTAATGACCGTTAACTTCTTCATAAATTACTCCTTGGTTTCATTGTCTTATTATTAATTTATTTCAAACCTCTTTGTCTGTCACGTATTTTGTTCCACTTAACCCAGTCTGTTGTTTCTTCTGCATCTTTTGCAGTAAAATCTCCGGCAGAGATTACTTTACCAGTTCGGTCAAATTTGATTTGCTGCATATTTTTAACGACATAGACCCATTCTTCTAGTGACACTTCTTTTGGTCCTGTTACTTCTTTTGGTCCAAAAGTTTGCTTAGGCTCTGAAAATTCTCTTACGGATTTTGGAGCCAGTGAGTTCATATTCTTCTTTGAATTAGATATCTTAACCTCTCCGTGATAAACTTTCATTTCTGTTACGTCGCCTGTCTTGGACATCCTGAAGTTTGTACCTGTAATAGCCGCAGCAGCTATATCAGTATCCATCATAAATTCACTTTCATCATCTGCAGAATTTACCTGAGCCCAAAGATCCCCTTCTGAAAGTTTAATATCAGTCTTCTGCTTACCATCTTTTGCCTCTTCATAAAGGGCTACAAGATCGATAGTTGTCTTTGGTGCCAAACGTAATATATCCATTCCTGACAGCTCAAGTTCCGCTCTGGATTTCTTCATAGTTCTATAAGATTCTCTGGATTTCACTTTTGCTTTTTCGGCTACTTCTACATTCCAGTCACTTTCTTCAACAGCTTTTTTCTTAACTTTTCCTTCAACATAAGCCACTATACCTTTTTCATCAGTATATGAAGCTTTCGGTTTATCAACAGTGACCGGTATCACAGCTTCTGCGATTTCTCCGCTTACAGTTTCAGAAACTTTCTCTTGAATGGTCTCTATCTTTTGAATGTCTTCTACTTTTTCTTCAACAAGGACCTCAGCTATTAGACCTTCCTCAACTTTCTGCTCATTATCTTCTATAACAGCTTTGATTTCCATTTCTTTTGTTTCTTCCAATCTGACCTGTTCATTGCTTACAGTATCCACATTTTTACATGACAACTGGATCAGTAAGGCCATTGAAAGCAAAATTATACCTATATATCGCATTGATCTCTTCCTCATTTTATTTCTTCTTCTTTAATTAATAATAGTATCCAATGGACCTATAATATTGCAAATATAGTGTGATTTGTCAACATAAAAAAAAGTATTTCTTATGATTTTAGGCACAATTTGATGATTTTGTTCAAGTGACATTTCTCGGATATTTGTCCATAAAAACAAAAAGTATATTAAATTTCAGTGAATTAATAACACAAGGAGGGGTACTATTCTGTGTCCCTCTCTGATCAAAACCGTTTCTTTTTTGAATGACAATATGGTAAAGACCCCTTGTTGTCATAATAATTCTGGTGATAGGACTCAGCATCGTAAAATTCAGATGTTTCTTTAATCATAGTTTTTACATCAAATCCATTTTTTCTTAGAATTCCGATAAGTTTTTCGGTCGTTTGTTTCTCTTCCTGAGTTGAATAAAATACAACAGATCTATACTGCTCTCCAATGTCGGGTCCCTGTCCGTTCCTCTGAGTAGGGTCATGGATCTCAAAGAATTCCCTGGCTAATTTCTCAAAATCAGTTTTTCTGTCATCATAAGTAACTTCAACTGATTCATAATGACCTGTTGTTCCGGTTGTAACTGCTCTGTAGTTTGGATTATCCATAGTTCCACCCATGTAACCTGAAACAACATCTATCACACCATCTATTTTTTCCATGTAATATTCAACCCCCCAGAAACATCCACCTGCAAAATATGCTTTCTTAATATTTTCTCCAGGTATAAAGTTCATTGAAACTGAATTGACACAGTGCCTGATGTTTTTATCTGTAAGATTTTCACCTTCAAACACATGACCTAAATGACCGCCACAATTCGCACAAGTTATTTCGATCCTTCTACCGTCTGAGTCTATCGTTCTCTTCACTGCTCCGGGAATTTCATCATCAAAACTTGGCCATCCACAACCTGAATTGAATTTATCTTCAGACTTATACAATGGTTCATTGCAAAGAGCGCAAGTATATATACCTTTTTCAAAAAATTTATCATATTTACCGCTATAAGGCATCTCTGTACCTTTATTCAGAATAACTCTTTCCTGTTCAGGAGTTAGATCATTTAATTTTATACCGGTCATTTTTTTCTCCTTGTTGTTATTTATAGCCAATAAGGCTATGTAAACTACTCCTATCATAAGTATAACGTATTTCATATTCCACCCCATCGATCTAGCATTGTTTGTATATCTCTACAACCATAAGTTACGAATATTTTATGTTAGATTTTATGATGGGTGATATATTTAAGGTTTTAATCGTATTCGTAGGGGTGACCTTCCACGGTCAACCTCTTTAAAATATCCCAATTAAATACGAACGAGGGAAGGCGTGTAAGCCTTCCCCTACGAAATTGTTAAAACCTTTTTATATACGGCTTCTACTTTCTCAAAAACACTGATCCAGGTAAAAAGATTGATCCCCTTTTCCTTTACGACCGGGGTATCAGTAACACTCTTAATAGCCGATATTATCGATTTTTTAAGATTACTGACAAAATCTTCTTCATCTTCAGAAAATGGAGTATCAACCGAATGTAGTCTCGGTGTTTTGACCATGTTTAAATTTTGCTTTTCGATATGTTTTGATATTTCTCTGATACCCGGCAGATCTGTTGCAATAACTCTACAACCACTGGCTAAAGCTTCGAGTACAACTAATGGGAGTCCTTCGTAAAAGGATGGAAGGATAAAGATATGAGAATGCTTCATGATCAAGGCTAGTTCGTGCTGATGAACAGCACCATGGATTACAACATTTTCTTTAAGTTCTTTTGACAGTTCCAGACATTCTTCCTTTTCCTTCCCGCTTCCGCTTCCAACCAAATGTAATTTCCAGTTAATTTCCTTTATCCTTGAAAAAGCTTTAAGCATCCAAGGCACCCCTTTTGATCTGCTAAGCTTTCCTGCGTAAACTATCTGAATCGGATCAGGATCCGGTTTCTCGGAAACAGAGAATAATTCTTCATTAAATCCTGCTCCAACAACATGTACTTTATCTGCCGAGAAACCGTATAGTTTTATTATTTCATTTTTCTGAATATTACTTAGTGCTAAAACTCCTTCAAGATCTTTGCATCCGTTCAAAACCCTCTCTCTTAGATGAACACATTTTCTAAATTGCCTGATATCTGAACCGTGACATGAAGCAACTACCGGGATATTGGTAAAACTTCTTTTAACAAGTGAAGTTAACAACCAGAGGTGATGACTGTGGATTATGTCCGGTCTGAATTTATCGATTATATTTTCGATCCTGTTTCTGAACACAGATTCATACTCATCCAACTCGGCTTCAGTCAGATCACAGAATTTCCGACTTTCATAAGGCATAACGTCACTCATTCCTACGATCTGATAAGAAATATCATTCCCGTTAAAATGAACAAATTCCTTTTTATCATCAGAAACTGTGTTTATCTCTGGAACATCATTTGAATGAAGACCAGCAAAAAGATAATTATCATGTGCTTTAGCTTCAGATTCTTTCAGCATTGCCTGTACGTAAAAACCACTACCTGTAGAGTCAGGTCTCTGACTGAGAAGATGTAATATTCTGAACTTTTGATACTGCATTGACTTATAGTTATGATCTTATTTCTGATACATTTTCTGTGCTATTTCCATCATTCTTTTCTGAACTTTTTTTGTCTGCTCAGCGCTAAGTTCCTTGATCATCGGTTCCCACTTCTTACCCCAATCTTCCATTTCTTTTGTCATTTTTGCCATTTCCTCATCAAGTCCTTCAACCGCACCTTTCGAGGCTTTTTCCATCAGTGGCATGTACTTTTCGATCATCTTCTCGTACTGAGCCAACATTATATCCACTTCATCTGTTTTTCCACAGCTTGAAATTAATAATGAAATTGCAAATATTAAGATAAAAATCGTACTGCTAAATTTTCTAAACATCTCTAACCCCTATATTTTGTTTTTTGTTTCTTAATGTATAAGTCGTTCCAATAAATAAATCAAGTAAAGAAAAAAGGGATAAATGTCCGCTAAAAAGACATGGTACTCACTTTTAAAAAGCTTATATTACAGTCGACCAAACCAAAAACACAAACTTAAAAAAGGAGTAC